>NZ_AZRJ01000034.1:0-53637 GCF_002895495.1 Petrotoga sp. HWHPT.55.6.3
ACTTCCCAAATGAACGGTTATTCATTAACTGTACTTCTTTCGTCTTTATTTTTCCTAAAAAATTCTTCAATCCTAATTACTTTTCAATTTTTTGAAGAATTACTTCGATTTTCAAAGAGCATTTTGGATAATTATCCAATATTTTAGTTCTTTTTCTTCTTGTCTTAACTTACTTTACCTTTCGTTAATCGTTGCTTTGACCTATTTCTGAAGTGGGTATTTTGATAAAAGTGTCTTCTATAATATTTGATGATACAATATAAGCATAAACAACTATTTTCTTTAAAAAAATGAGTGGGTAGTAGAACGCTTGTACTCTCTGAGCTTTTAAGTTCGTTCTAAAGCTTGTTCGCTACCCACCTTCCGCCCATAAATCCGACACTTAATCGGCCTTTCAAGGCCGTATTAGAAGGATAATTGTAAAAGGCGACCCTTAAACAATACTAAAGTGGGGTAAAAAAATATGTGTTTTGTAGGTATTGACATTTCTAAAAATTCTTTTCCTTACTACGTCCGGAATTCAAAAAGGATCAAAATCCTTTCTTCTTCTGCCTTAGTGGCTTTCGTTGGCATCGATTCTCGTGCAGAGGAATCAGGTCAAATGAAAAAAGGTTAGTTTATCAATAGAAAAGGTAACAGGTTCCTAAGAAAAGTTGTTTACATCGCTGCCACCGTTGTTATTCTAAACAATAAATACTTCAAAAATTATTACATAAAACTACGTACTCGAGGTAAATCACATTCTGTTGCTGTGTTAGCTGTAGTGGGGAAATTGTTGAGAATAATATATTCACTGGTGAAGAACAAAAAAATATGATCCTAACTATTATTACAAGTTACAAAATCAAGAACTGAGAGTTCATAGCAATTATACAACAAAAAATATCAAAAAGAAAAAGAGAAATAGTAACTTGAATAAACAACAACCGCTACTTTCAACTTAGAAGTATGACTGAATAAGGATTTTTGAAAATATTTAAAATTTTTTAATTAAATAGGGGACTATCATACTTGACTACTCCGGATATTATATTTTATTATATTTTACCTTATTCATCCGGAGTTATTGTCACCTCTTGATTTTTATCATATCATCTCTTTTTAAGTAATTGTTTATCGTCTGGAATTTGCGAGTTTTTAGCAGACTTTTCCGAAAGTGAAATTTCTGCCTAAAATTTTTCCAAAAATTGTTGCTTTTAATTTTACGCTTACTAAACGAAAAGAAGTTGGTTCTTTCCATCAATGTTAACTTGATTAACTTCAAGTGATGCAATGGATGAAAATCACTTAAAAGAGGATGAAAGGGACGGAAGAAATAGTTAAGTTGTTGGATGAGTGCTTAGAATACGTTAAGCATGAAGTATGGGGAGATAGAATAACGAATTGGGTAAAATCAGCTAAAAAAGAATTAATCTGTCCGTATTGTGAGAAGCTATCCAAAAAAGTACATTCAAGGTATGAAAAAAGTTTTCAAGATTTACCGATACAAGGTAAAAAAACAACGATAGTTGTTATAAGAAGAAAGATGTTTTGTGAAAGCAAAGAGTGTAAGAAAAAGACGTTTGCTGAACCTCTTGACTTTGTGGAACCAAAATTCAAAAGAACGACAAGGTTGGAGAAGGAAATACTGAATATAAACTTGAGCATGAGTTCTGTACAAGCAGCTAAGTTATAGGTAAAAGTTCAATATGCAACTTTTTAAAAAAATAATCCCCATGATAGACAAAAGGAAAGTAGAAAAGGTAAGCATCAATGTTTTTGCAATACCCACTTCAGAAATAGGAAAAAGTAACTAAAGGTAAAGTAAGTTAAAGGAAGAAGAAAAAGAACTAAAATATTGGATAATTATCCAAAATGCTCTTTGAAAATCGAAATAATTCTTCAAAAAATCGAAAAGTAGTTTGAATTGAAGAATTTTTCTGGAAAAATATGCATGAAAGAAGGTTGTAACAGGGGGAGTACTTGGAGTTTTATAGGAGGAATTATGGGGGATGAAAGTTATAAGAAAGATGGCTCTTTTACGGAAATAGTTAACAATTAAACTGGAGAAAAATTAAGTTTATTAATGATCTACCACACTTTTTGGAAGAGACTCACTAAAGGCTAATCATACCCTCTGAATATGTCAAGGGCATTATGAGTAGTTAAGGGAAGTTTTAGCTATGTTCAAGAAACGAAAAAAATTAAAAAGCGATTTAATTTATAAAAACACTAAAGTTTTTAGAAAACTGTTCGATAATATTTATGAAAATCCTTAGCGCTAAGGGAAAAATCCTTGTCCAAGGAAGGGCAAGAAACAAAAAAATCACATGGAGGTGTATGAATTATGAGGATTAATCACAACATTAGTGCATTGAATGCATGGAGATCGATGGATCAAGTAAACCAATCTATGGGTAAAACACTTGAAAAACTTTCTTCTGGTTTAAGGATCAACAGAGCAGGAGACGATGCAGCGGGATTAGCAATATCCGAAAAGATGAGAGGTCAAATTAAAGGTTTAGAAACTGCTGTAAAAAATGCACAAGACTCTATATCTTTGATACAAACAGCAGAAGGAGCTTTGACAGAAACACACTCTATACTTCAAAGAATGAGAGAATTATCGGTTCAAGCTGCATCAGATACCAACACAAATGTTGATAGAAATCAAATTCAGTTAGAATTAGATCAACTAAGAGAAGAGATCGATAGGATTTCAAGAACTACAGAGTTCAACACACAAAAATTGCTTGATGGAAAGATTGAATCATTCAGAGGTAGTGAGGATATTAAAGTTGTTACGGGAGGAAACATAAACGTTGAAGTTCATTCATTAGCGTCACCGTCTGCTACATCTCCTATTTTTGTAGAAGAAGGTACTTACGTTATAGAAGTTGGACAATTAAATGGTGGTGTGTCCTCCTCTTTGGATGTTAGAATAACTCAAATAACTGCTGGTGGAACAACTACAGCGGTAGTCTCTTTGAATGCGGGAGAAACTAATCTCGGAGGTATTTCATTCACATGGACTTCCACAACTTTTAATCTTGGTGATTTTGGGGGATCATTACCTTTAAATGAAATTGTAGATAGTGCCGTTGTTAGAGTTGAAGGAACTTATACCACGAATGATCAGCTTGTTTTCCAAATAGGGGCGAATGAAGGACACAACATTGTACTTGGAATAGACGATATGAGTGCGGGAGCACTTGGGCTCACAACCAGTTCGCTCGTTGCTACAAATCAAGATAGTGCTGAAAGATCGATAATGGTTGTGGACGCCGCAATTCACAAAGTAAGTACAGCAAGGGCATCACTTGGTGCTGTTCAAAACAGATTGGAACACACTATATCCAACTTGGGTGTAGCGTCGGAGAACTTAACCGCAGCAGAAAGCAGAATCAGAGATGCAGACATGGCAAAAGAGATGATGGATTTTACAAAGCAACAGATACTCATGCAAGCATCGAATGCAATGTTGGCACAAGCGAATACAATTCCACAAAATGTTTTGCAGTTGTTGCGATAAAGGGAAATTTAAAGAGGGGGCCTTCGGCCCTCTTTTTGTTAGTTGTATATCTATTTTATCTATTCCCGCCCACCATCCCTTAAGGAAATGGCGGGTATGAACAAGAATGATATAATAGAAGTAGCTTTTTGATGGGAGGCAAGCGTATGAGTGCTGATAAAGAAAAATTGTTATCTGTTGCTATGATCGTTAAGGACGAAGAGACGAATATTAGACGGGCTTTAGAGGCTATTAAAGATGTGGCAGATGAGATAATCGTTGTTGATACGGGTTCTACAGATAGAACACCCCAGATAGTTAAAGAGTATACAGATAAGTTGTACTTTCATGAGTGGCAGAATGATTTTTCTGAGGCTCGAAATTATTCTTTGAAGTTTCCAACTTGTGAGTGGGTTTTGATTTACGATGCGGATGAAGAAGCAACAGAATCCTTTAAAAAAAATATAAGAGAGTTTCTTATGAAACAGCCTAAAGATGTTAATACTGTCTATCTACCAGCAATCAGCTATATGGATATTAACTACACAAGAACCGAAGTTGCTTCGACTCCAAGAATTTTTAGAAAAGGTGCTATTGAATACAAAAACGTTGTACATAATCAAGCTATATATAAACCTAAAGTCGTTCGAGGTAATTTTCCAATTCTTCATTACGGTTACATCTGGACGAGATCATTGAAGAGAAAGAAGTATGAAAGAACCGATACTTTAATAAGAGAGCAATTAAATGAAGCGAAGCATCCTATCGAGAGGTTGTATTACTTAGTCCAGCTGTACAAAACAGAGTCTATCGGGGGGTATACGTATAAAAAGAACCAAGTCGCTTGGGAGACGTTGGCAGAGATAAGAAAAGTGGGAAGAGTTCCTGCCATAGGGCTTGAGTTTTTGTACATGTTTGGATTGGATTGTGTGTTTGGGGGTTTAAAAGGCCTTGGAAAGGAATTGCTACAAAAGTGTATAGATGCTACTCCTCAGTATCCTGATCCTTACTTTGGTATGATGGCTTTGTACGAAAGATCAGCCGATTGGGATGAGCTAATCAGGTGGGGGAAGAAGTTTTTTAATGTCTTAGACGAAGCTATGAAGAATGTTGAGAATTTTGATTGGACTATTATGTCTTTTAAGCAAGTGCCTATGGCACATATTTTGATGGCTCGTGGAATGTTGAAAAGAAAAAATTTTGAAGGATTCAACGATCATGTTTCCCTTGCTTTTGCTGAAGATGAGAACATTAGTATCGATAAAAAGAATTTGTATGTTTTGCTGAACGATATGAAAGAAAATATTGAGAGTAAAGAAGAGTGGGAAATAGTATTACCTGGGCTTAAAGTTATGGTTGAAGGTGTAGAAAAATCAGGGATTGTTATTTATTATGATAGCATCGTTGAAAAGATTGCTGAATTAGAAGTTGAAGTCGATGAAAACTTGTTAGATAAATTATCTTGTAGAAATGAACTTTCAAAATACATAATAAAGAAAATGAAAACATCAGAAGATCAACTTTTAGATTTTTTAACTAAAGATGATTATCTTAATTTTGTAGAAAAAAATGGTATACCGGGAATTTTGCTTTTTTATTCAGTTTTGCAAAATACAAAAGATACTATTGATACGTTGAAGACCCTTTCTACTTTAAGAAAGATTGAAGACGAAAAGATTCAAGGAGTTTTATACGCCTTATTGGGGGATTGTTATCTGAGGTTAAAAAGGTTCAAAGAAGCCCTGAGTCAGTATAAAAAGTCTTTAGAAATACTTCCTGAGCTCTCACGGTTTATTAAGCCTATAATTGAGGATTTGAGCACGAAGTTAGACCCTGAGATGGATGGGGTTTACGAAGAGATATATGCCCATTTTGCTTCTGGGAAAGATTTCATTTTCGACATTATGGGGTACGTTGGACAAGAGAATGCACAGAAACTCTATCTTATTTCTGATGCTCCATTGGCTTTGTACGTTTCGGGGATATCTTTGTTTCAAAAAGACCCACAAAAGGCTGAAACGTTGTTGAAAAAAGTAGAAAATACTGAAGAATTTCCTTTTTATTATTATAGGCTCGCTAAGATATACGAAAAAAAAGATATTAAAAAAGCCTTTGGTTTGCATGTAAAAGCTGTAGAAGAGAATAACAAACTTGCTGATTTGGCACTTGGTAGATACAGTTATTCCGGCCTTTATCCAAATACTCAGATTAGTTTTATGAAAAGCGACGATGAAATGATTTGGGTAGGGAATATTTCAGAAAAGTTTTCCACGCTTGGAATTATTCATCCCATTAGGAGTTGGAAGAAATCAGATACTTTTTTGTACGCTTCTCCTTATCCTTCTGATGAGGCTTTGAGGATTTACGAAGAGCGTGAGAAAGGAGCTTACAAGTCTATTCCTTTGGAGATCAAAAAGGAAATTATTTTAAAGGGGCTAATTGATAGCGGTTTTAAAGATGTCAAGGTTCTTGGAGTTGATAAAGAGAAGTATGAAAGTGTTTTTGAAGATTTGGGTGTTTTTGTAAAAGATACTTCTAACAATCTTTTAATTGTAGGGGAGTTTGAGAAAAATTATGATGTGAGTGATATTTTAAAGGGAGCAAAAAATGTTTTAGCCTTTGTATATGTTCCTGATTTAAAAGATAGAGAGAACGTAGTTTGGTTTATTCCAAAGTTTAGGGTGCTTAGAACAACGAGTCAGTTGATTTCGTTATTTAGGAAAGAAGGGTTTAAGGTTTCAAAGGTTGAGGTTGTCGATGGAAATTTGAGATTTATTGAAGCATATAAAGAGTAGTTTTTGGTTTAAGACTTTTTAATCAACTACTCTTCGCCTATAGAGGCGAGGGTAGTTGACTTAATAACTAAGATATTTATGCTTTGCTCAGCTCCTCACGAAACGATTGCTCAATTGAGGTAATCTCTTCATTTCTTTCTTTTAGATCTTTCACCGAATGTCCATCAATCCCGAGAACCTTTCGTTGCGGAGGGATCAGGTATTGAAGATTTACCGGAGGTAATCCATATTTAATATTATACTCTACATACACACCTTGGTGAATTGCCAAATCTAACAGATACGAGAATAATCTGTTCTCTGTTATGTTGTTTTTCTTGAAGAAAAGTCCTGGATGCACCCAGACTCGTAAAAGATCCTTAGCATATGACTCTTTCAGAACATGTTCCATAGCTTTAGTGTACATTTCAACATCACTAGGAAATGAGTGGCAGGCAATACCTAGTACATCGACTCTGTCCAGTACTTCTTTCGATACATCCAGTGTTCCGTTGGGTAGAAGCTTAGCTTCTACCCCCAGTGAGATTTGCAATGATGGAAATCTGTGACGTGCGTCTTCGAGAGCACGCTCGAATTCCTTAAAATCGTAAGTGCATACCTGCCTTACATGCTCAGTGAAAATCAAGTATTTATAACCATTATTCATAGCAAATGTACAATAATCCTCTATTGAACTTGTGCCATCAGTGAAGTTAGTATGCAAATGGAAAAGGTATGGATGTTGTCGGAGCATTTCCTCAAAACCGACCGAGAAATTCGGTGTCTTCATAGACAGCAACACCTCCCCAGTAGCGAAGGAACCTCAAACCGTCCCGCAAATTTGTCGAATCAAAATGATCAACAGGCTCCCCCATAATTTCCTTAATTGCGTAATAGATCAAGTTGAACCCTGCAAATACCCCTGCAACCATTGTGCCTTGAACTCTAGGGTTACATTCCAGAACTTTTGGAGTTCCATCTTTGTCTAGCTTGAATTGGAACCCAAAGCAATACCGAAGATCAAGATGATCCCCCAATGCGAGCGAATAGTCAATCAGATCCTTGCGCAATTCTGTTAAGCTTTGAAAAGTGATACCGCTTCTAATCTGCTTACGTAGTCGAGGAATAGCTATTTTTAGGTTCTTTCCTCGGAACATGTCTACAGAATATTCCGGGCCTGGTAGATACTCCGAGACTATTAACTCAGGCCAAACACCATGGCGGAGAATGGCAAGAAGATTTTCCAGTGAAATTTCCACTCCTTGTGGTTTCTCCTCAAGGAATCTTTTCACATCCCAGGGTTGACTTGAAATAATCCGCAACCCTCGCATACCATTAGAAACCAGAGGTTTGACCACCACCTTGTTAGCAGGATAGCCAAAGGAATTAACAGCCTCTATAAGTTGCTGCTCGTTCTTAGCCAATCGGTATTGAGGATAAGGTACGTTGGTTTGTTCAGCCGCTATCAGGACATTGAGTTTGTTATTAGCCTTTTGAATGGCGGAGTAAGAAGAGACAATAACTTTTACGCCGGCCGATTCAAATTGATCCTGCATTTGGGCCAAGAGCGATAATTCATGTGTCACTTGAGGAAGAACAACGTCAACATTCTCCTTCTTTACAATCTCAAGGAGCAAGGAAATGAAGGCAGGATCCTGGGCAGATGGCACCGTGTAAAAGACATCAGCAAGATATTTTCCAACCACCTCGTCATGCATGTCAACAGCCACAACTTTTATGGGGAGGTCATCAGGGTTGTTCCTCAAGGCATGGATTGTCCCAGCTGTTCCAGGGGCTCCTGCTCCTGTGACTAATACGGTTAGTGACTTATTCTCCTTGATCATTATTGCACCTTCTTTTCTCGTATAGCACATCCTTGAAGGGTGTGATATTCGTTGCCAAGTATTCTCTGACTTCTTTTAACCTTTCTTGAAGCACAGATTCTCCAAGAGTTCTCAGATCATCTTCATCTCCCCACCAGATGGGATGTACCAAGAGTTGAATTTGATCGAACCGCACTTCCTTCAAAAATTTGCAAGGATCACCTTCCCGCCATATGCGGCGACTATCAGAAATATATTTGATTTGGGAAAAGAAGCGAGGTTCATATGTGCTAGTAAACTGGGGAAATTCTTTGTTTAGGACTTCAGGACTTGGACGATGAAAGGACACTACACGTTCAATGGGAATCATCGCTTCAAAATGATCCAGCAACACCTCAACCAGCTGACTTACAGAGTCCAGTCTCATTTCAGCACACATTGTCGGATCAATATGCAAACCCAGCCAGTGGCCCAGAGATTTGATCTCTTGGATGTAAGTTAACGACCTTGTTTCTAGAAGATTGTATAATGGACTATTTAGAAGAAGGAAATAGGTAGCACTGATTCCCATCTCTGATTCGATCTTTGCCATTGTAAGCGCTTTAGTTAGATTGCCGTCAACATCGTGCCGAAGATATAGCACTTTTTTACTTTCATCAACAGGCGAGGAATCATGAAAACTGGTTATTTGATAACCGGCTTTCAAAGCATTTTCTAAAATCTCTCTATAATGGGAATACGTAAAGTCATAATTCATAGTGTTGATCCTCCTTCAATTCTTTTGCTAGGTTTTTAGCCACCATTTTTGATATGTGATAAATCTCTATTCCAATAATTTGGTCGTGTGCGTCATATTCTACTCTTATATTATCTGATACCTCTTCGGAATCTACTGCGGCACCTTTTCTAAGCGATATATAAAGTATATCATTATCTTCATCAAACCATACTTTTATATTCTCGCCCATCTAATATTCTCCTTTTTGTTTATGCTCCAATTGATTTTAATGATTTAAGAATTTTATATGAATTCCTAAAAGTTGCGAAGGTACCATTGCACGATTAAACATTTTTGCTTAAAAAGAAGATAATGGTAGACTTTCTTCGATTTAATTATACCATAAGTTTGTGGGAATTTGTATTTACTCACATTCAAGTTAAAAGAGAAAAGGTTTGACCGAAGAAGAAAATCATGAACTATATTTGACAAGGAACCACTTTTCATTGACAATATTTGAAATATATTGTATAATTATTTAGAAGAGTTTTGGGGCGCTTAGCTCAGTGGGAGAGCGTCTGCTTCACGCGCAGAAGGTCGTAGGTTCAAACCCTACAGCGCCCACCATCTTTTTTTAAAGCTTTCCTAATTCCTTGAAGATTTCTTTTACTACTTTTATATCTTGGCTATGCTCTGGATCATCTCCAGGGGTTTCAAGGATCAGAGGTAGCTTAGATATTTCATCGAAAGAGAGAAAGGTTTTAAATCCTTCTCTTCCTATGTATCCTTTGCCTATAAATTCGTGTCGGTCTTTAGCTGCGCCCACGTCATATTTTGAATCGTTGAGATGGATCATTTTTAATTTATTTAAGCCGATGTATTTGTCAATTTCGTCTATTAATCTTTGTACCTCTTCTTTTTTTCTTATGTCGTAGTTTGAATCGAATCCATGGCAAGTATCGTAGGTTATGCCTAATCTTTCTTTCCATGGTGATTTGTTTATTATTTTTCCCAATTGTTCCATAGTGTATCCTATGTTTGAACCCTTTTGGGCAACGTTTTCGAGCAAGATAGTGACTTTTGTATTCTGAACTTCTTTGAAGATGATATCTAAACCTTCCAATATTTTGTTTATGCCGAATTCTTCTCCTTCACCTAAATGGCTTCCGGGATGGAAGTTGTAGTGAAGTATTCCTAATTCGTCTGTGGCTTTGATTTCTTCTATCATTGCGTTTATGGATTTTTCTCTGATGTCATCTTTTGGAGAGGCTAGATTTATTAAGTAGCTTGAATGAACTAAGACGTCTTCAAAATGTATGTTGAATTCGTTCATTGCGTTTTTGAAGCCTTCTACATCGTTTTCTTTTAACGGGTTTACTTTCCAAACCCGTGGTGAACTTGTGAAGATTTGGAAGGTGTTGCCTCCTATGTTTGCTGTGTCAGGAGGGACTTTTTTGAAGCCTTTTGAGATTTTCATATGTGCGCCGATTTTTATCATTTTTTTTCACTCCTAGTCGTTGTTAGTTTGCGGATTTGCGGCCCTTTCCCCCGCACCCCACCCGTCTAAGGAAGGACCCGCGGTCCTTTATAACCAACAACGGGAGAGGGCTGCGCCCTGTACCCCTTTTAAAATTGATATCTTATTTTTGGAAAGTTGAACTTTTTTGTAAGCAACGCTTAGTTTTTATTAGCGCCCTTCCACCCCGCTCCCCACCCATCTAAGGAAGGCATTCTATGTCATTTTGTAGTATTTTCTTTGCTATTTCTTTGTCGAGGTTTGCGATAACACCAATGTTTGCGAATATGTAATTTTTGTCGTAGGCGAAGGTTACGTCTTTTGGCGGTAGTAGTAAATCTTCTGAATTTTTTAGCTGCTTTAAGCTTTCAAATATTTCCTTTTTGTATTTTGATCTGGATAGTATTCCTCCAGTGCCAAAGATGATTTTTACGGCGGTTAGATCTTTTCCCTGAGCAACCTTTTTTCTTCCGGTGGGGGTAAAGATGTAATCAATTCTTCCAGCATGTCTTTTTAGGGATGTTAAGAAACAAAACTTTGCCAAGTAAGCTGCAAATTTTTCTTGTTCGTCGTTTTGTGGATATGGGGATATATTTTTTAGTATCTCTTCGTAGTTTTCAAAGTCTTTTTTTATTTGTTCTTTGCCGATCATTTCAACTACGTTATATGCGTTTACGTATATTCCCATGTCTCCATCGACCGTTCTTTTGGAACGAGGTTGTGGAGATACCAAAATCTTTTGAATTTCTGGTGAACCATCGGTAACGGAGTCTATATCAGTTGTGGCTCCTCCAATGTCAACTGTTAGAACATCTCCATACAGTTCATTTAGTAATTCTGTGGTGTTCATAACAGCGGCTGGGGTTGGGATGACTTCTTCATCTACTACATCGTAGATTTTTTCCATACCAGGGGCATGAATTATGTGTTTTGAGAAAACTTCCTGGATTATTTTTCTTGCCGGTTCAACGTTGAGGTGATCTATTTTTGGGTAGACGTTTTCTGTTATGATTATGTTTTTGTTCTTTTCTTTGAAGATTTCTTCTATTTCTTCTTTCACAGCAGTGTTTCCTGCGTATATTATAGGAATGTCTAATGGCAAGTTAGAGAGTAATTCTGCATTGTAAAGAACGGTTTCTTCTTCTCCGTAATCAACCCCGCCTGATAAGAGGATCAATTTTGGCTTAATTTTTAAAATTTGCTTCAAATGGCTTTCTCTAAGTTTTCCGGATGTGATGTATTTTAAAATAGCTCCAGCCCCTAAAGCCGCTTCTTTTGCTGCCCTGACTGTCATATCGTATACCAGTCCGTGAACCGTCATACTTAGTCCACCGGCAGCAGAAGAGGTTGCTAAAAATTTTTCCCAACTTATTTTATCTTTAACTTTTTCTTCCATATTTTTTAGTGCCTTTTCTATTCCAATTGTTACATCACCTTTGTCTATGGTCGTGTAACTTTCTGTTTGAGCTATTATTTCAACGTTTTTTTCGGTGAGCTGGTAAGCTGTAATCACCGTTGTTGTACTTCCTATCTCAGCTACTAATAAATCAATTTTCATACCTTTTCCTTCTCCAAATCCCTTAGGAACTTTTTAAGTATTTCAACCGCTTTTTGCAAATCATCCATAGAGGCTGCAAAAGAGAGTCTAATATGCCCTTCGGAAAAGAAAGCAGAACCTGGGACGACTGCCAGTCCATAGTCGAGTAATTTTTCACAGAATTCTTTATCGTTCAATCCATACTTCGATATGTCGATAAAATAATAGAAGGCACCTTTTGGTTTGTTAAATGTAAAACCGAGTTTTTTGAATTCATCGTACAAGTAGTCCCTTCTTTTTTTGAATTCTTCTACCATGTAAGAATTGTCTGTTTCTAAAGCTTTGAGTGCAGCATATTGAGAGGGTGTGTTCACATTAGAAGTGGAGTGAGATTGAATCTTAGCCATCTGAGTTATGAGTTTTTCGCTGGCAATAGTATATCCCACTCTCCATCCTGTCATTGACCAGGTCTTTGAAAAACTGTTTATAAATATTGTTCTATCTCTTGATTCTTCAAAGGTTGCCATAGAAGTGTAGTTACCATCGTAAATAAGGGTATCGTATACCTCGTCACTTAAGATGATGATGTCATGTTCGATGGAGAGCTTTGAGATAAATATCAAAAATTCTTTATCGTAAACCACACCTGTTGGGTTGTTGGGAGAATTAATTATAATTGCTTTTGTCTTTTTGGTGATAGCTTTTTCTAAATTTTTTTCTTCAGGGATGTAGTTATTTTCTTTTGTAGTTTTAACGTGAACGGGGATTCCGCCAACCATTTTGATTTGTGCATCGTAACTGACCCAAGATGGATCAATAACGATTATTTCATCGCCTGGGTTTGTTATCAAAAAAAGTGAGTTAAATAAGGATTGTTTTCCACCATTAGTTACGATTACATTGTTCTCATTGTAATTAGTTGAGTATTTTTTATTTGTATATTGAGCTATCTTGTGTCTGAGTTCTTTTATACCCTTGTTGTCGGTGTATTTGGTTTTTCCTTCTTTCATAGCTTGGTAAGCTGCGTTTATTATAGGCTGGGGAGTGTCAAAATCAGGTTCTCCAGCCGTCAGCCTGACGATTCGGTATCCTTTGTTTTGTAGTTCTAAAGCCTTTGAGTTTAACTCGATAGTTGTTGAGGGTTGAATTGATTCTATTTTTGTAGAAAATTCCATAGGAACCTCCTTTTTAATTGTTGGGAGTTTATTAGCGCCCTTTCACCCCGCTCCCAGACATTAAGGGGCAAGCCCCTTAAAAACCCCAAATTTAAGGTCAAAATCATTTAAAAACATGGTTTGCATACTGCAACAAACAGGGCTTCGCCCTGTAACCTTTTGAAAATTAAGAAGTTTCTAAGATGTTTATTCTATCTATGTTTGCGCCCCTTCGCCCCGCAGCCCGCCCATTTAAGGAAGGGGCCTGCGGCCCCTTAAACCCAGCAGGGGAAGTTCTTTGCCATGTAACCCCACTTCAATTTTTTTCTAAAATGCCTACGTTTTCGATGTGGTAGGAGTGTGGAAACATATCAAATGGTTGAATTGATTTTAGAGTGAATCCATTTTTTGTAAATAGATTTAGATCTCTGGCAAAAGTTGATGGGTCACAGGATACATAGATTATCCCTTTTTTTGCCATAGAAGAAAGTAATTGGATTTCTTTCTTTTCCAGCCCTTTTCTTGGGGGATCCAAGATGACATAGTCAAATCTTTTATCAGAATTTTTCATGAGATACGGTTTTGAGCTTGCGAGAATGAACCGAACGTTTCTAATAGAATTTATATGAGAATTTGAAATTGCTGCCTTTACTGAAACTTTGGAGGTTTCAACGGATTCTATATGTTTAAAGAGTGGTGAAAAGTATATTGAGAATAAGCCAACACCAGAGTATAAGTCTAACATAGTGTCATCTTTTTGTGTGTTGTTTTTGAAATATTCTAATATGTGTCTTAATAGCTTTTGTGTAACATTGTAGTTGTTTTGAAAAAAGGAGGTTGGTGGAATTTGGAATTTAAAATCATCAAACTCCTCATTTAATACACCCTCACCGAGAAGCGTTTTGTATGGACCTCGTAGTACAACGCTATCCGAACTGTTCATTAGGTGAATTAGTGAATATGGCTGGAAATTCTGTTGAAAAAACTGTTTTATCTCTTCTTCGTAAGGCAAATATTCTGTGTTGGTAACGATAATTACCATCGTTTGATTTTTGGAAAATGATCTTCGAATGACTAAATGTTTCAAGATTCCTTTTTTTGTCTTTTTGTCGTATATTTCGATATTCAATTTGTTAACTAGTTCTCTGAATTTATTTCTTATGTTATCGAATAAGTTTGGTGAGATTGGGCATGAGTAGATATCTAGAACATTATTTGAATTGGCAATATTTAAACCCAGTTTTAGATTGTTATTTTTCTGAAAGGCGTATTCCATTCTGTTTCTGTAACCCCAGATTAAATCGCTTTCGATTATGTCATTAACAAGGGAGCTATCTAACTTACCTATTCTTTCCAACTGTTCTTTTACTATCTGTGTTTTTGATTTTAGCTGGGATTTATAATCGTAATCGAGCCATTGGCAACCCCCACACTCGGGGAAGTGTTTGCATTTGGAGGATACCCTTTGATGGGATGGTTGTAGGATTTCTTTTAGATCTGCGAATACTAAATTTTTATTCGTTCTTGTTGGAATAACTGAGACAAACTCTCCAGGGTAAACGTTGTTTACCATGTAGATTTTGCTGGCATAACGTGCCATGCCATAGCCACTGTAGACTAATTTTTCGATGACGATTTTTACTTCTTCATTATCCATCTAACTACCTCCAAGATTGGGGAATTATTGTCCTTATTAGCGCCCTTCCACCCCGCAGCCCGCCCATTTATGGAGGGACCTGCGGTCCCTAGCCCAGCAGGGGAGAGGGCTTCGCCCTGTAACCCTTTTAAAATTATTTGGTCTCTAAAATATTTATTCTATCTATGTTTGCGCCCCTTCGCCCCGCAGCCCGCCCATTTAAGGAGGGACCCGCGGTCCCTTAGATCCCCGCAGCCGCCCATAAGGAATAAAGGAAGGGCTTTGCCATTAACCCTTGAATTTGCAGCCCGACCATTTACGATTTTTCGACCAATAAATTGAAATGTTCTCCTCTTTCTTCATAATTTTTGTATTTATCAAAACTTGCGCCAGCTGGTGAAAATACCACATTGTCTCCAACTTCACATATTTCACTTAGGTATAAGAATACTTCTTCTAAATTATTTTTGAAGATAAATTTAGAATTCAAGGGGTATTTTTTGACTTCTTTTTCCATTTCTCCGAATACTAATACGGCTTTGGCGTATATTTTAAGTTCTTCGATTAATGGTGTTAAGTCTTCATTTTTAGGGATTCCACTTAGGATTGCTATATAACGCATTCCTCTGAAACTTTTGTAAGCGTTGTAAGCGGAGTGAGCGTTGGTTGCTTTTGAATCGTTGTAATAATTGACTCCGTTTTTACTTTTTATCAATTCCAACCTATACTTTAGTGGTTTAAATGAGTTTATTGCTTCTTCGATAACTTTTTCAGGGATTCCAAGATTTAACGCCGTCACTGCTGATGCCAAGATGTCTTCTTTGAAGATGTCCAGTTCAAACATTTTGTTGTTGACTTGTATTTTTTTGTCTTTGTATTTAATGTAGTTACCTTCAATCATGTTTTTAGAAAAGGTTATAAACCTTTCATTTGATTGATAATCTTTTAGGTTTAAAAGATTCACAGCATCTTCGTTTATAACCGTTACTCCTCCTGATTTTAGGGTTCTTAACAATAATTTTGCTTTGGTCTCGTAGTAATCATTCAAGTTGTTGTGCCAGTTTAGATGATCGGGTGCCAGGTTCGTTAACACGGATATTTCAGGAGAAAACGTTTTTGACCAGAATATTTGAAAAGAGCTAACCTCAACTACGTAGTAGTTTAGAGTTTCTGATGCTTGGGCTAAGGGAACTCCGATATTACCCCCTACAAAGGTTAAAGGATCTGTGAATTTTAATATATGTCCTATTAGAGAGGTGGTGGTTGATTTCCCGTCGGTTCCGGTTATTCCAATAAAAACAGCTTTTTTGTTTGCTTTTTTTATATTCTCCCAAGAATACTCTAATTCTGTAGTGTAATCTATATTGTTTTCAAATATTATTTTAGCAGCCTTGCTGTTTGGGGGGATACCTGGGCTTACGATAGCTAAATCACAGTTTTTTAAAAGGTCGTTGTGGTTGGTTTCATATTGAACGTTGTTTTTCTTAAAATATATTTCATCGCTTTTTTTAAAATCTTTGTCTTGACTGACAAAGATTTGATGGTTTGTTTTTAAAAGCTTCGTCAGTAACTCATTGTTACTTTTTCCGTATCCTACAAGGCATATCTTCACCATACTCCTCCTAGTGCGACTATTCCAGTTAAGAAGTTTATAGTCCAGAACGTTAGAACGATTCGTTCTTCACTCCATTTTTTTAGTTCAAAATGATGATGAATTGGTGCCATTAAAAAGACTCTTTTTTTTCGTAGCTTGTAACTACCCACTTGTATTATAACGCTAAACATCTCTGAAATAAATATAAAACAGGTTAAAATGGTGAAAAGTTCAACAGAATAATATAACGCTATAGAACCTAATATCCCACCTAAAGCTAAAGATCCAGTGTCTCCCATGAATATTTTTGCGGGTTTTATATTGTAAAAGAGATACGCTATTACAGGCAAAATCAATATGGAGATGTGATTAAAATTTATACCTGCAATCAGTGCGGTGAATAGTGCTGATATTACATAAGTTCCTCCAGATAGTCCGTCTATTCCGTCAGTTAAGTTTGTAGCGTTGGACATACCTGTTAGGTATATTACCCCCCACAGTGGGTAGAAAAATTTTAGGTCTAAGCTTTTAGCCGTGAAAGGTATTTTCAATATTGAGTGAGGATTTAGTATTGATATGAGATATACTATGAATATAGAGAATAAGAATTGCATTAACAATTTTTGAATGGCGGTTAAGCCAGTTGAGTCTTTCTTTTTTATACTCAGATAATCATCGAGAAATCCTATAAATCCAAAGAGTAAAGAGGCAACTCCAATTATCAGAAATAAATCTTCTTTTTGAATGAAGTAGGTGAGTAAACTTAGAAAAAAAATAGCAAGAATGAATAAAATTCCCCCCATTGTTGGGGTTCCTTGCTTGTAATTATGAAGGTCTGGTCCTTCTTTTCTGATATACTGCCCAAATTGCCTCTTTTTTAGCCATTTTATAAATATGGGGTAGAGAAAAAGTAAGAAAATAAAAGTTATTAATGTGATATAAAATATCAATCTTTCCAAATTAAGTCACTTTCCTTGAGATATTTGTTTATTCCAGTAGTGTTAGATCCTTTTATATAGATCACTCCTTTGGTGGTGTTTGATATTATTTCATCAATTGTTTTTAGCTCTTTAAAGAAGGTAACTTTATCATTTGATAGATAGGTGAAATTTTCTTGAGGATCGTAGAAATAAATCCGATCAAAAATATTTAAGGCTTCTGTTATAACTTTGATGTGGTATTCTTCGCTGTATTTTCCTAATTCTTTTATTTCTCCCATTATGATAATTTTAGGAGAAAGATTCCACTTTTTTATGCTGTTAAAAGCACTTTTAAAAGATTCGTACGATGCGTTGTATGAGTCGTTCACTATTAGAAGATTTCCACGTTTTATGGTTTGAAAACGATCTTGAGGGATGTTGATGTTAAATAAATAGTATGGATCAACTGGTAAATCGATGAATCTCAAAAGCAGCAATCCTGAGAGTAAGTCTAATATCTGACCTTCACTCCAATAATGGTTCAGCGTTACCATCAAATCTTCCTGTAGAATTCTAGCGTAAAAGGTCGTTGTGTGGTTTTCATTGTACTCGAAGCTTTTTAAAACGGCATCGTTTTCATCTTTTGTTCCAAAGGTTAGTCGGTTCAGATGTTTCGGTGCCAATTCTTTTAATAATGAGTAGTCTCCATTGATTATTAAAACTCCTTTATCCATGTTGCTTGTTATTTTCATCTTTTCTTCAGCTACCGTTTCTAAAGAGTCTAGAAATTCCAAATGTGAAGCCCCTACGTTCGTGATAATGGCAACATCTAAATTAAAATATCTTGATAAAAATTCAAGGTCTCCCTTTTTTCTAAGACCTTCTTCTAGTATGACGGTTTCTTCGTTGTTATAGTTGTTCAAAATCGATAAGGGTATTCCTATTTCCGTATTCAAATTCATCTCGTTTCTAAAAGTTTTGAAATAAGCTAACAACAAATAATACAAGCATTCTTTCGTGGTGGTTTTTCCAGTGGATCCGGTTATTCCAATCTTTAATTTGGCGTTTTCATTGATCAATGTTGAAGCAGAGATAAGCATTTCTTCTAGGACGCTGTTGACTTTGATTATTTTTTCTTTTGGAAAGTCAACAACATCTTTTTCAACAATTACGTAAGACGCTCCGTTTTTCAATGCGTCGTTTATAAATAGGTGTCCGTCGGTTTTCTCACCTTTTAAACATAAAAATACGTCACCTTCATTCACTTTTCGAGAGTCAATTTGAAAATTGTGGCCTTTATATTTTAAACGTTCCAACATTACCTTCCCGAACTCCTTTTGATTTTGTCAATTAGTTTTTTTGTTACTTCGTAATCGTTGAACTTAACCTTTTTTCCATTGGCGAAGAGTTGATATTTTTCATGGCCTCTTCCCGCTATGATTACTATGTCCCCTTTGTTAGCAAATCTTAGGGCTGTATCTATGGCGGTTTCTCTATCGGGTATAACGATGAAATGTTTATCTTGGTCTATACCTTTTGATACGTCTTCTATTATTTGGTCAGGGTCTTCATCTTTTGGATCATCGTTGGTGAGAACTATAACGTCCGAATGTTCACTTACAACTTGTCCCATTAACTTTCGTTTCCCCTTGTCTGCGTTTCCTCCAGCCCCAAATACTGTGATTATCCTACCTTCAGTTATTGATGAAGCGGTTTTTAATACTTCGTTGAGTGCATCGGGGGTGTGCGCAAAATCGATAACTGCAAAGAAACCTAGCGATTTGCTGCCTGGAACGATTTGGAACCTTCCAGAGACACCTTTAAAGGTGGAAATGGAATAGATGATTTTCTCTGGTTCTAGTCCAAATAGGGTTGCTATTACAAAGGCATTTGTTATATTGTAAACGTTGAATTTCCCTATCAAGTGGGATCGTATTTCATAATTTTTGTGTTCCTTTGTCGTGATCGTGAATTTCATTTGTTGAAGCGTTTGTTCGTAATTTTCTATCACAAAGTCTGCGTTTTTTTTAAATCCATAGGTGATAACTTCTTTTCCACCTTTCACGAAGTCGTCTTTGTTCAATCTGTCGAGATTTATTACTATTTTTCCTTCATCTTTTAAATAGTTCATCAGGGATAACTTGATGCTTTTGTATTCTTCAAAATCTTTATGATAGTCCAAATGATCCCTTGTGATGTTTGTGAAAGATATGATATCGAATTTAACGCCTTCAATTCTTCTTTGATGGATCGCATGAGACGATACTTCCATGTTAATAAATTCAATATTATTTTCTTTGCTGTTTTTTAATATTTTGGACAACTCTAAAATACTAGGAGTGGTGTTGTATGGTTCCTTAACTACCTCGTCTTTTATTTTAATTTCTACGGTACTTATTAGCGTCGAGTCCTTATCTGATTTTTGTAAGATGTGATGAACTAAAGATACCGTTGTAGATTTGCCATTGGTGCCGGTTACTCCAAGTATTTTAAAATCATCTGGAGAGATATCGAATAATTTGTGAGATAAATCGGCAGCAGCCTTTTTAATATCTTCTACGATTATGTATTGCAGAGAATCATTTGTTGGAATTTTTTCTTCGTCTTGAGCAATTATTAATGAAGCACCTTTATCAAATGCTGAAAGAATAAAATCATGACCATCGAAGCGGGAACCTTTGAAAGCGATGAAAATATCGTCTTTTTCAACGTTTTCACTGTTGTCTTTGATATCTGCTATATTCAATATCTCATTTTTGATTACTTTCTTTTTTATATTACCGTTTAAAAATTGTAGTAGTTTGTTTGAAGGGATTCTCATTAATACAGCCTCCTAAATGTTAGTTGTTACAATGTGGTAAATTAATATATTTGACAATGTATATAAGACCTGGTATCATATTATTAGCACTTAATATGCGGGAGTGATAAAATGGCTAAGGTGCTACACGATAGACAAAAAGAAATTCTAAAAACCATTGTTGAATTATACCTAAAAAACGATAAACCAGTTAGCTCAGACGAAGTTTTGGAAAACTCAAATATAAAAGCCAGTAGCGCCACTATCAGAAACGATATGCAAAAACTTCAAAAATTAGGATACATTTATCAACAACACTCAAGCGGTGGAAGAATTCCTACAGATTCCGCTTTGAAGATCTATTTTCAAATGATAAAAGACGCCTACAACCAAGAGGATACACATATTGATATTCCAAAAAAGTACAAATTTTATGATTTAAATCTTATGTTTCAAAGCTTGAGTGAACTAATATCCAATACTTTGGAAGGTTTGGTCATCTTTGAATATCCTAATCCAAAGTATGTATATATAACAAGGGTGACTGTTACTCCCTTAATGGAGACAAATAACGTCATTACTATTTTAACAAATTTAGGCTTAGCTGTATCCAGGACGGTTGAAATATATGGTTTGCCACCTTCAAAGGAATTGGAAAATATTTTGAATAACGGTCTTGTTGGCAAGTCTTTTCATTCACTTTTCATGTTTCTTTCAGCTCCAAAATTTGAAACAGAAGATCTAAGGGTGACTAATTTTATTGAGATTTTAGGGCATCTAACATCTGAGTTCAACAGAAAAAAATATATTATAAGTGGTTTGGAAAAAATCATCTCTCAATCTATCCCAGACTTGGAAGCTATAGAAGCGTTGGCTTCTATGGTTGAAAATGATACAATCAAAGAAGGAATATTTAAACTTTTAGATTTCACTGATGATATAGAAATATTGTTTGGCGAAGATTTAAACTCTAAAGCTCTAAAAAAAATGGTATTTTTCTACACTACTTACAAATTAAATGCCGATCCCCTTGGTAGGGTGCTGTTTATAACTCAAAAATACTGTAATTATGAAAAAAATTACTATTTTTTGAGAGAGTATATTTCGAGACTCTCAGAGATTATATCAAAAAATTTATGAAATTAGTATATAATTTTGTTTATAGACTTAGTTTGTTGTAGTATACAAACGATGTTTTTAAATGATTTTGACTTTGAATTCGGGGTTTTTAAGGGGCTTGCCCCTTAACGGTTGGTGAAAGGGCGCAAACTTAAAAATAGTAATGATCAGTTTTTAGGAGGTGTTTTTTTGAAATGGAAGAAAGAAAAAAAACTGAAGAAATAACAGAACAAGAGGAACAACAAGAAATAAAAGAAAAAGGATTAAGTCAGGAAGATATCGAATCGTTGAAAGAGAAATTAGAAGAATTAGAAAAAGAAAATAATGAGTTAAAACACGAGTTGAAAAATCTAGAAAAAGAAAGAGATGAATTTAAAGAGTATTCTATATATCTTAAAACTAAATTTGAAGATTACAAAAATTTAGTGGAGAAAGAAAAAAAGCAGATAAAATTGAACACAACAAAAATGATAATAGAAAAATTACTCGTCCCATTTGAAAAGTTGAATCTTTCTTTGAATTACAAAGATGAACCTGAATTTGTTTCTGCTGTTGAGATGGTTTACAAAGATATGTTGAAAGTCTTTGACTCCTTGAAAATGAATTTTATAGTTCCACAAAAAGGGGATCAATTTGATCCATTCGAACATGATGTTGTTGACAAGTTTGAAACAAAAGAAGTGAGTGAATACTGTATATACGATGTCCAAACCATCGGGTACAAATTAGAAGGTGAAGTAATAAAACCAGCAAGGGTTATAGTGGCTGTTAAACCGAAGGAAGACGCCCCGAAAGGGGTCAAGGAAAAAGTTGAAGACAAGAAAAACCCTTGTGACGAAAATGTTGATTCTGACGAACAAACTGCGGAAGGGATCGACTCAAAAGAAGGTGACAAATAATTATGGCGGAAAGAAAAGATTATTACAAAATCTTGGGAGTAGATAGAAACGCATCACAGGAAGAAATAAAAAAAGCCTATAGACAAAAAGTCAAAGAATGGCATCCTGATAGACACATTGAAAATAAAGAAGAAGCAGAGCGCAAATTTAAAGAAATTCAGGAGGCTTACGAAGTTTTAAGTGATCCACAAAAAAGGAAAGTGTACGATAGATTCGGCTTCGTACCAGAAGAAGGAACCGCCTATACAGGGCAAAGTAATCCAGGCGGTGGCATGGGTGATATTTTTGGAGATATATTCGGAGAAGGTTTTGGTGGAGGCACCGTTTCGGACTTTTTTGATATGATTTTTGGTACTGAAGGAAGCGGTAGTAGATCTTCCTCTAGGCGAAGAAACGTAGTCAAAGAACGTGGAGAGGATATTAATGTAGTAATCAGTTTAAAATTGGAAGAGATTATTTATGATGTTAAGAAAATTGTCGAATACAACAGGTACGAAGTATGTCAGCACTGTCATGGTACCGGGGCAGAAAACGGCACCAGTTTTGAAACTTGTCCAAGGTGTAACGGAAGAGGAGTTATTAGAGAGGAACAAAGAAGTTTTTTTGGAAGTTTTGTAAGGACTTATACATGTCCAACGTGTAACGGAGAAGGCAGAATAGTCAACCGTAGATGCCCTTACTGCGGTGGTAGCGGAAAAGTTTTGAAAAAAGAACGAATGGAAATTACGATACCTGCAGGAGTTCCAGATAACTATACCATGAGAATAAGAGATAAAGGAAATGCAGGTAAGAACGGAGGTCCAAATGGTGATTTAATTGTTCAAGTAAGAGTTCTTCCGCATGAAAGGTTTATCAGAAAAGGAGCAGATTTAGAAACAGAGATCACAATAAATTATTTGAAAGCAGTTTTGGGAGGAACGGTCAAGATTCCTACGTTGGAAGGAGTCATCGAGGAAGAGTTGTCAGAAGGAACCAACCCTGGAACAATTTTGCGGTTTAAAAATATGGGACTTCCTGAATTTGGTGGTGGCAAAAGGGGAGATTTATATGTCAAAATAAACGTGAAAATCAACAAGCCATCAAGAAAAGAAAAGAAGATCCTTAGTCAACTTTTAGAAGAAACAAACGTTGAGTAATTCATCTTTGGGGGTATAAAGATTGAAATTTAATATCTCTGATCAAAAAATAGTCATCAAGGATTACATCATTATTACGTTGGGTACTTTGATAACTGCTATAGGGTTAGTTCTGTTCATGATTCCTTACAATATTATTGCTGGTGGAGTTAGTGGACTGGCTATAATATTAAACAATTTTTTTGGTTGGTGGGTAGGGGTACAAATGTTTGCTTATAATTTAATTTTGTTCTTTTTGGGGTTTTCGTTGCTTGGAATAGGATTTGGAATAAAGAGCATATATTCGGCTGCTTTACTATCCTTTTCCACCGATTTTTTTCAGCATGGTTTGGGCTTAGATCAATTAATTCCTACATTGATGAAAGAAACAGGGAATGCGGGACTGGAAATGACCTTATTGGCTGCATTTTACGGAGCTCTGATAGCTGGATTTGGTATGGGGCTAGTTATATGGAAAGGTGCAACTACCGGTGGAACTGATATAATCGCAATGATTTTCAACAAGTATTTCTCTTTAAGTGTGGGTACGGGTCTTATGATTGCTGATACCGTAATAACTGCATCATCCATATTGATTAGTCCTTTATTACCAATGTATGGAATAATAGCAATTTTCGTAACTGCAAAAACTATAGATGGGGTAATAGAAGGATTTGAATCTACAAGAACAATTTTGGTTATAAGTGATCATTATGATAAAATTAAAGAGGACATATATAGCAAATTAGATAGAGGAGTTACCTTTTTAAAAGGTGTAGGTAGTTACACTAATCAAGAAAAAAATGTTATAATGGTGACTATTTCCAGGTCAGAGATAGGCTTGCTTAAGAAGATTATAAGGGAGAGGGATAGCAACGCGTTTATGGTTATTTTGCCAAATAGTGAAGCCATAGGATATGGTTTCAAAAAAATATCTTAACAAGGAGATGATGGAAAGTGGATGACCCCGGTGGTTTGTGGGGCTCATTAATATTACTGGTTGTTCTTTTATCTTTGTCTGCTTTTTTTTCAGGATCTGAAACTGCTTTGACTACAATAGGGAGATACAGGATAAGAGAACTGATCGATGAAGAAAAAAATGAGAAAAAAAGGAAAAAATACCAACATTTTGTTGAGAATCCGAATCATTATTTAACAACCATACTTATAATGAACAACCTTGTAAATATCTTAGCTACATCTACGGCGACAGCTTTTGCAGTTAGTTTAATGCCCTCTTCTCATAGTGGTGCCATTGGTTTAGTAACAGCTATAATGACCCTATTGATATTGATTTTTGGAGAAATAACACCCAAGGTATATGCAAGAGAAAATAGAGAGAAATACTTTAATTTTGCCTTTTTTACAATCTATTTTTTAAATCAACTTTTAACACCTGTGGTGTGGTTGCTTGTAAACATTACAAACGTTTTTATTAAGCTGTTTGGTGGCGAGACCATTACCAATGCTCCACCATTAATCACAGAGGACGAAATAATTTCTTACTTGGACATAGGGCATGAAGAAGGGGTAATTGAGAAAAGTGAAAAGTACCTGATGCAAAGAAGTCTAGAGATGAAGGATACCTCTGTCAAAGAAATTATGACTCCAAGAGTTGATATATTAGCGATTGAGGATACAAAAACCATGGAAGAGTTGATAAAGATAATAAATGAAGAAGGGTACTCGAGGATTCCTGTTTTCAAGGAAACGTTGGACAATGTAATTGGCATAGTTTACGCAAAAGATATTTTCAAAAAGCTCGATGAGGTAAAAGATTTTACCAAACTGCAAAAATTAAGAGTTGTAGAAATTATGCATAAACCATTCTTTGTACCCATAACGATGAAAATAAGAGATGTTTTCAGGCTGTTTTTGAATAATCATACACATATGGCTATAGTCGTTGATGAATATGGAGGAACCGCTGGATTAGTTACTTTAGAAGATATAATAGAAGAAATGACCGGAGAAATTTTTGATGAGTACGATGACTACAGCGATGAAACTAATATAATAAGAGTAGCAGAAAATGTTATACTAGTTGATGGCACAACACCAATTAATGACGTTGAAAGAGAGTTGGACATAGAATTTCCAGAAACTGAGTTTGAAACCATTGGTGGATTTTTACTTGAAAGGTTCAAAAGATTTCCTAAACCTGGAGAAATATATTATATAGAAAATATTGAATTCGAAATAGTTTCCGTAACTATCAATAAGATAGATAAAGTTAAAATAACTGTACATCCAAAAATGCAAACAGAAAACCAAGAAGGGACTGGTAAAGAGAAAGATGAATGATAAAACTATTGTTGAAAAATTGTATGAAGAAGCTATGAAAGCAAGAGAAAATGCATATGCCCCTTATTCTAATTTTAAGGTTGGAGCATGTTTGTTATCAGATGATGGAGAAATATTTTCAGGTTGTAACGTAGAAAATGCTTCTTATGGGTTATCTATATGTGCCGAAAGGAACGCAATATTTTCTGCTGTTGCCAAGGGCAAACGTGAATTCAAAGCCATGTTAGTCGTTGCAGAAGGAGAGGCACCTGTAAAACCATGTGGGGCATGTAGGCAAGTAATGGCTGAGTTCGGAGATTTCGACGTTTATCTAGCAAATACGAAGGGGAAAATAGAAAAAACAAAGGTAAGCGTGTTACTACCAAATGCCTTTAGCCCCAAAGATCTGTGAAAGATCTAAACATCCGTTTCATAAAGTAGGCTAGTAGGAGTTGAGACTAAGTCTTCTATTTTTCCTTATGCTTGGGAAGCGGGCGCATCTTTCAAAAATAAGATTTTGATTTTAAAATGGGTTCCAGGGCGGAGCCCTCCCCCTGGTGGGTTAGGGACCGCAGGTCCCTCCTTAGAAGGGTGGGGAGCGGGGTGAAAGGGCGCTATTATAAAGTTTTTGTGTTTCTAAAAACACCAAAATCAAAATATAGGAGTTTAACTAAAAATGGATTTAATAGAAAAAGAATTATCAAAAGAAGTGATCTTTAGAGGGAAAATCTTAGATCTAGAAAAATACCACGTTGAATTGCCCAATAAAAACACTTCAACCAGAGAAGTTGTCAACCATCCAGGGGCAGTAGCGATATTGCCGGTAGATGATGAAGGGAACATCTATCTTGTTAAACAATACAGATTCCCAATAAGAAAAGTATTAATAGAAATACCTGCAGGAAAGTTTGATTCCCCCAATGAGGACCCTTTGGAATGCGGTAAAAGGGAATTAGCAGAAGAAATAGGGAAGCAAGCAAATAAATGGATTGAATTAGGATACATATACACAACCCCGGGTTTTTCAAACGAAAAAATATATTTATATTTAGCAAAAGAATTAACTGAAGTAGGAGTCAATCCTGACGATGACGAGTTTGTTGAAGTCTTAAAGGTAACAACAAATGAAATGAAAGAGATGATAAGAAAGGGCGAAATTACCGATTCGAAAAGTATTTGTGCTTTCTACAAGTATTTGCTCATTTAATAAGTGGGTGGGCAGCGGGGCGAAGGGAAAGCCTTTTAAACTTCCTTAGAGGGCGGGCAGCGGGGCGAAGGGGCGCTAAAACAAGTTTTAGAGTTTCTAAAAACAATAAAATTATTTTGGAGGACGAAACAATGATCTCAAATACTGTAAGAACAAGGTTTGCACCAAGTCCAACAGGATATCTCCACGTTGGTGGAGCTAGAACGGCACTTTTTAATTATCTCTTTTCAAAAAAAAATGAAGGAAAATTTATCTTAAGAATCGAAGATACAGACATAGAACGTTCAACAAAAGAATCTGAAGATCAACTTATAAACACTCTAAAATGGTTGAATTTGAATTGGGATGAAGGACCTATAATTGGCGGAGATTATGAACCTTATCGCCAAAGTGAAAGGTTAGAAATCTATCAACGAAGAGCAAAGGAACTAATAGAAAAAGGTAAAGCATACGAGGCATATATCTCACCAGAAGAAATAGAAGAAGTAAAAAACCAGTTAATAAGCGAAGGTAAACCGCCACATTATACCTATGATTTGATTTCAAAGTACAACACAAAGGAAAGAATTGAAGAGTACAATAACAAAGGGTTAAAACCCGTTATTTTTTTGAAGATGCCTCAGAAAGATTATGAACTCGATGATAAAATAAAGGGTAAAGTTATCTTTAAGAAAGGTTCTATTGGTGATTTTATAATTTTAAGAAGTAATGGTATACCTACATATAATTTTGCTGTCGTTGTAGACGATATCGAAATGAAAATCACCCATGTTATCAGGGGGGACGATCATTTACCAAATACTTTGCGACAAATGGCGATTTATGAGGCTTTTGAGGTGGAACCCCCAATATTTGCACATGTTTCAATGATCTTGGGACCAGATGGCAAAAAATTATCCAAAAGACATGGAGCTACCTCTGTCGAAGAGTTTATGGTTCAAGGATATTTGCCTGAAGCTGTTGACAATTATCTGGCACTGCTTGGTTGGTCTCATCCTGAGGGTAAGGAAATATTGCCTCTCTCTGAAATAATTGATAATTTTACTTTGGATAGAGTCAATTCAAGCCCTGCAATATTCGATGAGAAAAAATTAAAATGGATGAATGGGCAGTATCTAAGAAATAAGCCTTTGGAAGAAATCTATCAACTTGCAGAACCTTTTGTGACTGGATCAAAACTTCTAAGCAAAGAACAATATGAAGTAAACAAAAAATGGGTTATTAAAGCTTTAGAAACTATTCTTTCTTCTGTTGAAATATTGAGCGAAATACCTGAAAAAATGGAAGTTTTTTTAAAAGATGTTTATCCAGATACAAACGATCCTGAATTTAAAGAATACTTTGATAAAAGAGGAGTAAAAGAAGCTATCAACTTGATTTATAAGTATTTCAATGAAGATGACAGATGGGATACACAAACTATAACAGAGAATTTAAAGAATGCTATGAACGAAGCCAATCCTCAAAAGAAACCATTTTACATGTCTTTAAGAAAAATTTTAACGGATTCATTTCATGGACCCGATTTGATAAATACGATATTTTTATTAGGTAGGAATACTGTTTTGGAAAGACTTCAAAGGGTGATCGAGATTTGAAAAGATTTCCTACAATTAAAATATACGATACTTTAAGTGGACAAGTAGTTGATTTAGTACCGGTGAAAGAAGGCGAAATAAAGATTTATCTTTGTGGACCAACAGTCTACAACTTGTTACACATTGGCAATGCAAGACCTATTATAATATTCGATGCCTTTAGACGTTTTTTGGAATATATTGGTTACAAAGTTACATTAGTACAGAACTTCACTGATATAGACGATAAGATCATCGAACAAGCAAAAAAAGAGAACTTACCTTTCGAAGAGGTAGGGAAAAGATATATAATTGAATACTGGAGAGATATGACGGCTCTTAAAGCTAGGGCTTTTAATTTCCACCCAAAAACTACCAACTATGTTGATGAAATTATTTCTTACATAAAGGAACTTGAAGAAAAAGGCTATGCTTATAAGGCTGAAAATGGAGATGTTTACTTTGAAGTGGGAAAATTTTCAAGATATGGAGAGTTATCCCACAGAAAGATTGAAGATATGAAAGTAGGGGTTAGGGTAGAAGTCTCCGAATACAAAAAAAATCCTTTGGACTTTGCCCTATGGAAGGCTTCAAAAGAAGGGGAACCATTTTGGGAAAGTCCATGGGGAAAAGGTCGCCCAGGGTGGCACATAGAATGTTCTGTTATGTCGTCTGAAATATTAGGCGAAACCTTCGATATTCATGCGGGAGGTAACGATCTCATCTTTCCTCATCACGAGAACGAAAGAGCCCAAGCTATAGCAAAAAGTGGTAAGGATTTTGCAAAATACTGGATGCACAACGGAATGATTCGTATGGCACAAGATAAGATGTCAAAATCTTTGGGGAACGTCTGGTATTTAAGAGACCTTTTGAAAAAGTTTGATTCGGATGTCTTAAAAATTTTTATACTCAGCAAGCACTATCGTATACCTATAGATGTAAGTGAAGAATTGCTTCGTAACCAAGAGGTATCAGTTAATAGAGTTAAAGAATCTTTGAATGAGGCTGAAACTTTCTTTAACGGGAAAGTCCCTTATCCTCAGAAAATGAATTATTTTAAAGAGCAAGAGGAGTATCTCATTAGTAGCCTTTCGAATGATTTTGATACACCATCAGTTGTGGCAAGAATTTTCGAATTATCAAGAGATTTAAACAAAGCGTTAAATTCACGTGATGAAGAAACAATAAAAAATAATTATTATATAATAAGAAATATTTACGGGAGTGTCCTGGGGGTTTTTGAAACTAACGAACAAATACAGAAGAACAATGTAGAATTAAATCAACTAATGGAAATCATTCTAAACGTAAGATCTGCTCTTAGAGAAGAAAAGTTATACAATCTTTCAGACTATATACGGGATAACTTAAGCAAAATTGGCATAGAAATAAAAGATACCCCTGAAGGAACAAAATGGTCTTAGAACTGGAGGTGTTCTCAAATAGACGTTAATATAATAAACTCAGTACTCGCCTCCCTCAAAAACACCTTTAAAATAATCACAAAGATGGATATACAATTGCAAAAGCCATATGTCGTTAAAGAAATTGAAAAACACTATGATGTGGTTACTAATATTGGTTTTACCGGTGAACTTGAAGGGAACATTCTTTATTCTTTTACTGAGAATGTAGCAAAGGATATAGTTAATAACATGATGGATGGTATTATGAAAATAGACGAGATTGATGATATGGCGATTAGTGCAATAGGAGAACTTGGCAACATGGTTTCTGGATCCATAGGTACTAATCTTGAAAAATATGGTTACAATATAATTGTAACTCCTCCTTCCGTATTTACTGGTAAGATTGTAAAAGTCAATTCTAAAGGTGTTATAATAGAATTCCCAGTTTACGTTTCTGGTGACAACGAGATGGATTTGTACTTTATTTACAGAGAAATATACAAGAATTCTTAGTAAGGAAAATTGTTTTTGCCTTCATAAAATAGTTATAAAATTTCAAAATTTCTAAAAACAGAAAAAAGTATAGGCTAAGGAGGAATATAGATGGCAAGAAAATGTGAAATTTGCGGAAAAAGTCCTGCAACAGGAAACACCGTTGCTAAATCAAAAGTAACAACAAGAAGGGTATGGAAGCCCAATCTTCAAAAGATAAGAGTAGTAACAGACGAAGGTACAGTAAGAAGAATGTATGTTTGTACGAAATGTTTAAAATCAGGAAAAGTTCAAAAAGCTTAAGTAAAAAATCGGTCTAAAAGAAGACCGATTTTATTTTGCATAATTTGGCGTGCCTGGCCGGATTTGAACCGGCAACCTCCGGATCCGCAGTCCAACGCTCTATCCAATTGAGCTACAGGCACTTTATAACAATAATTGATAAAAAATGGCGGAGAGGGAGGGATTCGAACCCTCGGTAGAGTCACCTCTACACTTGCTTAGCAGGCAAGCGCCTTCGGCCACTCGGCCACCTCTCCGTGATTTTTGTTTCTTATTCAACCCTGAAATATTATAGCATTGATATTCTCACCTGTCAAGGAAACATTTCATTTCTTAGCTTTTTTCATCTCATACATCTTATTATCAGCTTCTTTTATTAATGATTCAAGGTTTATATCCTTTTGAAAATCTTTATATTCCGAAACACCGTAACTTAAATTAATCCTCACATTACCATCCACTTTTACCTCTTTGAGTTGCCTTAAAATTCTTTGAAAAATTTTGTGAACATCGATTTCTTCCGCATTTGGAAGGCCTAAAACGAATTCGTCCCCACCTACTCGTATTATCAAATCTGATTCTCTTAAGGTATTTTTTAAAACATCAGTTACCTTTCTTAGAATGTAATCTCCTGCATCGTGGCCGTAATTGTCGTTTATGTATTTAAGATTGTCAATATCAATAAAAACAACAGACAAAGGCTCTTGTCTTCTTTTGGCAAGTTGAAAATATTTTTCTAAAGCATAAAAACCCGCTCTTCTGTTGTAAGAACCAGTTAAATCATCGAAAGTTGCGTATTTTTTAAGTATTTCTTCAAGTTTTTTCTTTTCAGTAATGTCTGTTATGACCAAGATAATTCTACTCACATCAACTTCTTCATACGTTACACCCGTTATTAAAACTGGGACTTTGTCACCGCTTTTCGTAACTAAGTTAGATTCGAAAGAAATTGCATTATTGGTGCTTCTTTTTAAATTTTTCATATTTTCATTAAAACTTTCCCAATCCCTTTGATCTAAAACTTTTTTCAAATCTAAAATTCCGTCATCAAACTCAACCATTTTGTAGAATGATTTATTAGCATATTTAACCTCTAAATCAAAATCTAATAAAACCAGACCTTGTCCCATGTTTTCAACGACTTTTTCAATAAAATCTTTCTCTTTCTTCATTTCGTCGACTTTCTTCTTGTTTTCAGTTATTTCTAAATAAGCTCCAACCATATTCAAAGGCAGCCCAAACTTGTTTCGTTCTAAAACTTTACCCCTTGAAAGAAACCATTTATCATTATTGTTCACATCTTTTATGCGGTACGTTCCTTCAAATTTACTTGCTTTGGTTAAAAAATGTTCTCTTATATTTTTTATTAATGTTTCAGTATCTTCCTTATTGATCGACTCTTCAAATTTGCTCCATTTGCCTTCAAAAGGGTCTGTATTGGTTCCTAAGATTTCTTTGTATCTTTCGTCATAACTGAATTTACCACAGTTTACATCCCATTCCCAAATTCCTATTTGAGAAACTTCTAAAGCTTTTAGAATAATTTCTTGGTTTTTTTGAATGATTTCAATCTCTTTTTTGTATTTTTCACTTTCGCTTAAATCCTTTCCAATTAATATGTAAAGGTTTTCATCGTTTATATGAAAGGTTTCTAATTTGAATTCAATAGGTATTTTTTCTCCATTTCCGTTGGGAAAGTATGATTTAAAAATCAACAACTTGTTCTGATTTTGCCTTCTAAAGAAATATTCGATCTGTTTCTTAACGTGAACCTCAAAAAAAGTTATGACATCTTTACCGATAAAATCTTTTTTTGAAAAACCGAAATTATTTATCTTTTTGTTGACAAAAACAATTTTTCTAAAACAATCCATAATAAGTATGAGGTCGTTCAAGTCATCTAGAATGTAAGAAGGAAAGTTCTCTTCGTTAAATTCGAAGGTTTCGTTTTTTGATTCTTCTAACTTTTTTTGAAGTTGAGACAGTATGAAGTCTTTCTCTACCCCTGTAAGTTTTTCGTAGTTCTCGTTAATTTCATTCACCCCTTATCATCCTTATTCTACTTTAACTATAGAATATGTGAAACCTTTTTCATTTAAAAGATTATTAATCTTTTTAACGACAATCTCTCTACTATCAGAAAGGTTTTTAATTCCTCTAAATAAAATATATATATGTTGAGAATTATAAGTTATTAAATCTTCTTGCCTTATGATCTTTTTCAATTCATTAATTAATGAATCGTCAAAAGAAGAATGCATTTTAATCTCCACTAATAGGTGATCTTTATCTCTTTTAATTTTCTCAAGTTCAACAACTATATCAAATAATTCTGACGACAAAAGGTTACCATTTTTTTCGTAAAATGGTGTTAATTCTCCATTATTTACGATGGGTGGAGAGAATGGAAATTCTTTTGCATGACCAAAAATATCTTTGTATTCGTTGAATAAACTTTTAGCTTTTTCAAGTTCATTGTTTTCTGTGTAGAATTTAATCAATCTTAACCAACTATCTTCTCTTTGTGAATAATAAAAAGCTTTTTGAAAATAATAATGCGCATCTATTGGGTTATTCATTTTTTGGTGAATATTGCCCATTTCAATTAACATATCAACGTATATACGTTTTAAATATTCCCTTTTTTCTCTTACCCATTCTTCGTGAACGTTTTCTTGTAATAACTCACCTTTGTATAAACTAACCGCCTTTGAGAATAAAAACAAACGTCTATTGATTTCTTTCTCTTTAAACCCTTCATCGCTTAAGGCTAAAAATTCTTCAAAATCTATATATATGTCTTTTGATTTTGAAAACGTGCAAAAATCCTCTTGTAGAGTTAATTCATCGCTACTCAGTCCTAAATTTTTTCTAATATAATAGAGTGTGGTATTTAAATTTTGTCTCGCACTTTCATCGTCGAAACCGGGCCAAAAGAGATCGTACAAATCAAAAACGGAAACCTTTTGGCCTCTGTTGAGAATAAGATATTTTAGAATTTCTCTAGCTTTTCTTGACTTTAAATTTTCTATTGGATTGTCATCAAGAAAAATTTGAAAATCCCCTAACATATAAATATTTAACATAAGGTATGCTCCTTTAAAAATCAATCCATTAATATTTAGCACTTTTGATAATAAACCAAAAAATATTAATGTTTTTAAAGCGATCAATAACTACTAAAATTCATAGAAGGAGGTTAAAGAAAAAGAAAATGAGTTAGAAGCAAAGTTATAACCACCTAAGGTCTCAAATTTAAAATTTGATATCTGATTCGAGATGCCTCCTGTTAAGGAGAAGTCATACTGATTTTCTAAATAACTCAAATCTAAGCCAACAAAAAAGTTGTTGTTCATATTTTCAGTCAATTTTTTGAGCTCTCTTCCAAGATAAAATCCAAGGTCTTCAAAATTCAAAGCTTGTGCTATTTTCTCTCCTAAATAAAAACCTTGTTCTTCATTAGTAAGTGTATCCTTTAAATCGACGATTTTAAACGTAGGGAAGTTTTTGGTAACTGTGAATGCAAAATCACCTTTGAAATCAAGGCTGTTATTGGAAAATGTGTAAGGTACAAAAATTCCATCGAATTCAAACGAGTCAATATAGGTTTTGTCGTTCAAAAACAGATAAAAGGTATCGTTTTGATAGTTAGCACCAACTTTCATTCCATTAAAAATTACTCCTAAGTAATATCCCCCATTTTTGTAATCAAGTAAGTTACTCATGCCAAAGAAAACTAAATCATTTAATTCCACTTCTGTTTCGGTAATGAACTCATCTTCATAATAAGAAAATTGGTTGTAATAAGTTTTAAAGATAATTTTATTATTTTTTGAAGTTTCTTCTTGATCTGTGAACTCTAATTTTTCAACGTTGTTAACTTGGAGATAGATATCCAAAGTCTTTTCCTCTTGCCCTTCTAAATAATAAATCGAGGTGACATAGTTTTTTTTGTTTTTTGAGAGGTCGATAGTGTTTTCAAAGTGCATATTTACACTGTCTATAATAATTTTTGTTCTAACCTTATCCCCTAAGTCATTGAGAGGAGTGATTCCGAAAGTAGCATCAATATTGCCTTTTGAAACAAAATTGAAAGTGTAACCTTGAATAACAGCCACGCTACCGACCAACGCTTCACTTCTGCTATCATTCTTCAAAACAGAATATATTGAGTAATTGTACATTTGAGAACTTTGTGAAAAGGCTAAAATTTGAAACACCAAAACGAAGAGCATTAAAAGATAGATATACTTTTTCATTTTTGATCAACCCCTTCTAAGGTTGGGGTAGCAGTTAAAAAAATCATCATCCGTTTGCTCTCATCAGTGTTTTGGTTATCACCGAATAAAAATCTAAGAAAAGGAAGATCTTTCAACAACGTTGTTCCCCCATTTTTTGAATAAAGTTGACTCAAATCTAAATCAGCAATTAGCAAAATTTCGTTGGGGTTTAAATTCACTTTAGTCTCCAACTCCGATTCTGAAAGTAAATAGCTATCTTTTGTAACTTCCATTAAGTTTGTTGTTTTTGTCTTAAAAGAAATTTGAAGTATTTGATTCATCATAGTTGGGGTCATTTCTATTTCTATTCCACTTTCAATATTTCTGAATTCGTTTCTGTAGGTAGTAAAAACGATACTCTCTAGATTCTTCAAACTTAATAACGCTGGCTCACCTGGTAAAACTTTGACAACCTGTTTAGTAACTAAATTTGCGGTTTCGTTCTTTTCGTACATCTCTATTTCAGCTTCAAAAAGATCTTGTACAGAAAATCCAATTGAGGGACTCGTAAAAGAAAAACTGTTAATTATACCTTCTTGGTTTATGTTGAACACGTTACCCTTTATCAAATCAGAGTACCTTTCATTTGTTTCAACGATATAAACGGTTAATTCAATATATGGTTCACTATTATCCAACTTGTCAACCAGATCTTTTATATAATCTATTGTATTTTGTGGAGCGTACACGACTATTTGGTTAGTTTCTTCGTTAGTTTTTATGTATTGGTGTAGATTTTCGGGAATCAAATTTAAAAATTTTTCCACCGAAATATAATTCAAAGAAAACACTTGCATTTCAGCTAAGTTCAAAAAATTATGACTTTGAGGATCAGCTAATCCCACAAAGTAAACATTTTCATCAATTTTTTTGTAAGAGTAGCCACCGGGAAGTAGAAGTATATTCAACGCTTTTTCTAAATCCACTTCTACAAAGTCTGCTGTGACCAAGCCACTCACGTATTGATCGGTTAAAATTGTAACCCCTGTTTGAAGAGATATTTCATTCAGAGCTTCTATCAAATCGGTGTTATAGAAAGTTGCAGTCACTTTTGGTGCAGTAACTTCTTGAGAAAAGGCTAATAAACACATAAGTGATAAAATAACAAAAGAAATTGATCTTTTTAATATTTTTTTTATCACATTAACTCCCCCTCGAAGACTTTTAACCTCTGTTCGTTGTCATAAATAGTGAGGATGTATTTATAACCTTCCCCTTCTAAAATGGGTACTTCGCCAATCAGCATAGTTTCTTGGCTTGGTACCAACCACTCTTGATTAGATGGAAGAACATCGTAAACACCTATGCTCACACCATCATTGTCTAAAATACTCAAATTTCCTTTAGGGATTATATATCTACCTCCTGTATTTTTGATCAAGGCACTAAAAATTCCGCTACCTACTATTTTTTCATAGTTTGAGCTCACTAACTCAACATCATAATTTACTTCGCTTATAATCGTTTCAACGTTGACTTTTTTCTGAGATAAAAATTCTCCCGATTCATCGTAGGCATTTAGAACGATTTTGCCGTAGTAAGCACCATTTTCGACTTCTTTTGGTACGTTTATTGAAAGTATAACTCTTGAGGTTCGTTGAGCATTAACTGTAAAAGATGACGGAGACCTCAAAGTGATCCATGATAGCAAGGATCTATCTTTAGGTAAACTCGCAAATTCTTCTCCACCAACTTGTACCGTGACGTTTTGATTAGACAAATTTTGTAGATTTATAACAAAGGTTTTAACAGCACCAGCGTAAAGTTCATAACTGAACTCCGTATTGTCTAATATAAGCGCAAGTTCCGTTGGAGGAGTGAAATTAAAACCTTCTTCAGGAACGTTTATATCGTATGTAAACACTCTTTGCCTGTTGGAGTAGTTAACAAAGAGGTTTACCTTGTAATCTCCAGGAGCTAACAGGTAGGTGGGTTTACCTGAAAATACAACTTTGTTCCCTTTTAATACTCTTTGGGTGGTTATATTGTTTTTTTCCATGTAAGAAGATTTTAAGGGCAATCTTTCTATCATCTTACCATATTTATCTCTCAAAATGGCTTCAGCAGAAATTACTAGGTCATAACTTGAGCCATTAGAGATGGTAGCTTCGATTACTGGTTTGCCTTCTTCATCTGGAACGACCTTCACATCTTCAACTTCCACCCTTGTTATGACAGTTCCTTGTACATGAACTGTGATTCTTATAGCGTATCTAATAATTATTCCTATCGTTCCAGTAGTTTCAACTTCGGGGGTAATCATAAGGATAAAATTGTAAGTTCCAAAAGGAGCGTTTGAGGGGATATTGACACCGACTTCAACTGGTGTCGTTGATCGAGGGGAAACGGTAATGGAGTTTGGAAATTCGATCCAATTTGAATAGAGAAAGTTATCTGGAGTTGCTTCTACATAATCAAAATTTCCATCAAAGTCCTGACTCAGTAGGTAAAGCTCTATATTGACGTTTTGTGTAGTGTTGCCTCCAATGACGTTTATAGTGGCAATGAATTCTTCCCCTGCCCTGACGTCTTTTTCAACGGACAAAGGCGAAACTGTTATCTGAGTGAAAGAAAAAGTTGTAAAAAGTAAAAAAACAATAGATAGAATATAAAATTTCTTCATGATTATTACCTATCCCCTTTTTTGTTTCTATTATAGCACAATTAAAATTTATAAAATCTTTAATAATTATATTCACTAAAATAAAGTGCACGTGTATATTAATAAAATTACCCCTTTTTAAGTGCTCTAATTGGAAAAAGGGGTAATTGAAAAATATGGGATATTATTAATAAATGTTCTTTAAAAAATCTTAAATTGAGGCTATGGTAAAGGTTACATCAGCGATTTTTGTATTTGTAGGAAGTGCACCTAGATTTAAGTTACCTAGAACGTCAAGTGTTGCAGTAACATCGAAGACCACATTTCCTGCTCCTCCAAAACCAGCTGCGTTGGTGTCTATGGAAATTTGTAATAAACTAGCCCATGAAGCATAACCAGTCACTTCAGCTATACTAGAAGAAACACTATAATTAACATTTGCCTCTGCTAAGAGCTTTACAGTATCTGTAGGATTTGCAGGATTTGCTGGATCAAATACTAAATCGAACTGGGAATCAGGACTTGTAGTATCTACTGACAATCTCACAAATGCTGGAACATTCAAAAAAACTGGAACGTTAACAGTATCAGAAACTTGTGCCAAACCTGAAACTGAAATCAACATCACCATCATCAAAACTGCCAAACTTAAAACTTTTTTCATAATTTTCCACCCCTTTTAAAATTTTCGTTTTATTTGAATTATCTTTATTTTACTTTTCTAATTTAATTATACTTACTATAATAAAACAACAATAATTTTTAATAAAAATCCAATCAAAATTTATGTTACAACTTCAGTTGCTAGAAACTGTTATTTGAATATTCCCAATTTGACCTTCCATAAAGGTGTATATAAGTCCTTCCAACAGGCCTACATCCAGCTGAAAAGTTAAAATATAATTGTGGATTCCAGGAGTTCCTCCAGTGCCTGACAGTAGCAAATCATAAGAACCTAGTATCAAATATTGCTGCCACCCAGGTAGCGAGCTAAGTACCGTAAAATTAGCTGTTAAATTATAATTTATGTTAGATTCAACATTAAAAGTTAAACTGTCTTCTACTATGTCGCCCCAATTGGCAACTGTAGCATACAAGTCTAAACGTGAATCGCTAAGGTTGGTAATTTTCAAGTATTCAGGTACGGCTAAATATATAGGGACAGTGGTCTCTTTGCTTATAGCAAATGAGGTTGATGAAATGATAATTATGAAAGAAAAAATTAATGTATATTTTAATTTTTGAATCATTAACCCTCACGCCCTGACTTCATTTTTTATAAAACTAATTCTGTTTTAATTATACTCGGGCTAATAAGATAGCAATTAATTTCAATAAAATTTCAATAAGAATTTTGAAGAAAAACAGTAAGAAGAAAATAAAAAATAAGAAAAAGATTCAGGAAGGTATCAAGAGGACGAAAGAGTAATGTAAACATCACCTATATGGATAATTTCATTGACCGTGAGCACCTCATTTTCAAAAAGGGATAGTATTTGCTCACGTTTGTCATTCCACAAATCAGCAAAATCTGCCTTTATTTCAATATCAAAATCGGTATTACCATTCTCTACGGATATTACTTCGTCACTTTGTAATATAATATAATCTTCCAAAAAATTGTAACTGTCAAAAATATCCAATGAAAGATAAATATCGTACTTTGGCAAAGTTGACTCAATGTGCGCGGGAACTGAGGAAATAACATTATTCTGAGGATTGGCAAGGTCAAAAGTTAGTTGAATTGTGCCTTCTCCTCCGACGATGAAGTTTATAACAGGTTCAGGCACCTTAAAGTAAATAGGAACAGCCAAATAACTAAAATACCCACCCTCCATAGGGATAGAAACTACCGCATCCCCCACGTGAAGTCCCTCTTCAGGGAAGCCAGCCTCGACATATTTTTCTTGTAATAAACTTCCATAATTTTTAAATAGGTTACCTAAATCAGAACCAACCGTGACATTGAATTCTACATTTGGATTACTTAAATAGATATCAGGAGAACTTAAAAATTCTAAATAACTATCTTCAGATAGGAAATCAAATCCATCTAAATAATCAATATAAACATAAACATGAAGAGGAACTAGATTAGATTCAAGGGATACATTAGAAATTTTTTGATCATACCACTTCCCACTACCTGGATAAGGTGGGGTGAATTCAAAGACTATATCGTTTGAAACGTTATAGTCGACAAAAAAGTTGTCAACTACGAAATAAACATCAATAAAATCTAACTGTTCCCCAGTAGAGTCTAAAAGCAAAACTTCTCCTATTTTTGTCCCTGAAGAAGATAAAAGTCCATTCTGAAACATAGCCAGAATTTTTTGGTTATTGTTTTGCCATAATGGTTGGATATTAAACCCTAGTTGTAATGTATAAGTACTTCCGCTTCCCCAACTTGAAAGGTTAAAATAACTATGAAAGAATTGGTAATTACTATCTAGTTGTAATTCTACCCGATAAACGTTGGACAGGTTAAGAAAAATTTGAGTTTGCTGATAGTTGTAATTGTCTAAATCCAATTTAAATTCGAAATAATTATTTGCTGAAAATATGCTCACAGTTAAGAATAAGAAAGTTATAAAGACAATCATTTTCTTCATTTTAATCACTTCCTAATAGTTTTCTTTTTAAATTATACATTATTTTTTATAAATAATTTTAACTATTTCAATAAAAATTCAATAAAAATGATTATAATTCGCTTTTAATCGTACATAAAAAAATAATAAAAGACTTGACATTTTTATTTTTATTTAGTATAATTTTATTAGACTTTTATTAGAGGTGGCGAGTGTAATGAAAAAGACAATTTTTTATAACCTTGACTCCATTCGGGACGTTCTCCTTGACCCCGCTCGGGGCGTTCTTTTAACAATGTTGTTGGTTTTAAATATCAGTGTTATTTCTTTTTCTCAAACTTCTGATGGTGTTAATATCCCCGTCTATATTAGTGTTTCTAGCTATGCTGCAATTGACTCTGTTGATAAAGAAAGTTTAGATTATGAATTGGATTTGTCATCTCCTGAAAACAAAAGTGAAGAGGTTAACGTGAAAATAGTAGCAAATACTGCTTTTGAACTTATGGTTGAATTTGATGCAGAAGGAAGTAGTTTTAACGAACAGAACCAAGCATTGTTTGAATTGTTGAATAGTAGCTTTAATTATTCTGTTGATAGTAACGATTCATTGTATGGAGTTATTGAAAAAACTGTTCACGTTGGATTCAATTTTCAACAGGTCCTCGATAGCGACCCTGAAATGAGAGAATTGCTTTTAAAAAATGGAGAATATAATGATAAGGTTGGTAATTTTGTTTTCACAGTTTCCCCCGCAGTTTAAAGACAATTTTGCGCCCCTTATTTGCATAGTGCAGCAAATGCTCGAGAGGTAGGTTAATTCCTGCCTCTTTTTTTATTATTGAAAAATTAACAATTATTTTGTATTTGATAAACGTTTTTGAAGTACAATAAAACGGTTGAGGTGAGAATAATGTTTAACGAAGAATTGAAAAATAAATACCTTATAATTGAATTAGAATCTTTTGAAAAGTTACTAGAAAGGGAAATCATCATTAGAAACTGGAAAGAAATTGAACTACCTTCTGAAAAGGCGAAGATACTTGCCCCAATAGATGTAAATGTTTCTTTGGAGAAAGGCGACAGTCAAGTATTGGTAAACGGTAAAATTGAAACTATGGTTCAGCTTCATTGTTCGAGATGTTTGAAACCTATAGAGTATTGGATCGATGAAAGTTTTGAAGCCGTATATATGAGTAGGAGTTTTGAAAAGTATTTATCGAAAACTGAACGTTTAAAAACGTTAGACAATCTCATTTACTATGATGGTCAAACAATAGATTTGACAAATCGAGTAATAGAGACTATAATATTAGCAGTGCCAGAAGTTCCACTGTGTAAAGAAGATTGCAAAGGGCTATGTCCTATCTGTGGAGTAGATTTAAACGAAAATCCAGAGCATTCTTGTGAAACAGAGGAGATTGACCCACGTTTTGTAATGCTAAAAAAGTTGTTGGATAACGAAGAATCAAATTAATACAAAATACCAAAGGGGGAAACATACATGGCAACGCCAAAACAAAAGGCTTCAAGAGGTCAAACACATTCTAGAAGAGCGAAATTTTACTCTGCATACAAGATCAATGTTGTAAAATGTCCGAAGTGCGGAGAGCCAAAATTACCACACCGCGTTTGTTTGAATTGTGGATACTATGGTGACAAACAAATCTTAGAAATAGGTGAATGAGCCTATGAATAGTGTAAAAATAGGTATCGATCTATACGGCGGTGATAATGCGCCCAGTTCTGTTGTTGAGGGCGCACTTTTTGCTTTAAAGAATAACTTTCTTTCTCCAGACGAATTGGTTATAGTGGGAAACGAAATTTCAAAGGAAGATTTAGATAAAATATCGAATTTACAGATTGTCCCAGCTAAAAATTTGGTTAGTAACGAGACAAAACCAACGGAAGTTTTGAAAATGAAAGAATCTTCGATGTACGTAGGCTGCGAAATGTTGAAAAATAACGAATTAAATGCTTTTGTTAGTGCAGGTAACACTGGTGCATTACTATCAAGCGGTACATTTGTTGCAGGTAGACTACCTGGTATAAAAAGGCCTGCCTTGGTTTTAGCCCTTCCTTCTAAATCCAATAAACCCAAAATTTTGGTGGATGCAGGAGCAAACGCTGAAGTAAAGGCTGAACATTTTTATGATTTTGCAAGGGAGGGAATAGCTTACGCTAAATTTTTGAATCTTGAAAATCCAAGGGTTGGGATTTTAAATATCGGTTCTGAAGACGAAAAGGGAAATTCAATTGTTAGAGAAGCTTCTAATTTGTTGAAAGAAGAAAAGAAGTTTAATTATGTTGGCTATGTAGAAGCACGTGAGTTGTTTGATGATACGTGTGATATAATAGTTACAGACGGATTCACCGGTAACAACGTTTTAAAAACTATGGAAGGTACAGCTTATTTCATCCTTCATGAATTGAAAGAAACGATTAAAAAAGGTGGGTTATTCACAAAATTAGGAGCCTTGTTTCTAAGAGGTTCTTTGAAATCTTTAGTCAATAAAATTGATTATAGGAGTTACGGAGGGACATTCTTTTTGGGGGTCAATGGTGTTTTAGTTAAGGCGCATGGGTCTTCAGACGCTGAAGCAATAGCTAATGCATTGTACGTGGCTTACCGTGCCGCCAAATTTGACTTGATCGAAAAGATTGAGATTTAAAAGGGGGTTTAACAATTGTGTGGGATAGTAGGGTTTGTTTCCGATAGAAAAGTGAAAGTTGAAGATCTTATTTCTGGATTGAAAAAACTTGAGTATCGAGGATACGATTCCGCAGGTTTAGCTTACAACGTGAATCATTCTATAAAATACCTAAAAATGCCGGGAAGAATAAGCGAGATTGAAAAATTACTATTAAATGAAGGTTTATTGGAAGAAAGTTTTTATTCTGGAATAGCCCACACGAGATGGGCGACACATGGTGTTGTTTCAGAGCAAAATTCTCATCCACATTTGGATTGTAAAGAAGAAATAGCTGTTGTACATAACGGTATCATAGAGAACTTTCAAGAGTTGAGAACAGAGCTTGAAGTTAAGGGCCATATCTTTAAATCAGAAACGGATTCAGAAGTTATCGCTCATTTGATAGAAGATAAGTACAATGGAGATCTTTTTGAATCTGTTTTAAAAGCTTTAGAAGAACTCGAAGGTGCGTATGCCATTGCTGTTGTTCATAAAGACAAACCCGATCAAATAGTTGCGGCAAGAAAAGGCAGTCCTCTAGTGATTGCAAGTAATAATAGTATTAGCATGTTAGCTTCAGATGTTACTCCTTTACTGAAGTATTCAAAAGAGATGAATTTTTTGAATGATGGAGAGGTAGCTATTTTAACTCCTAAAGGGTATTCTTTATTTAACTTAGATGGTGTCCCACTTGAGAGAAAACCAATACTTATAACCTGGGATGAGTCGCTGGCAGAAAAATCAGGATATCCTCATTTCATGTTGAAAGAAATCTTTGAGCAACCAATAGCATTAGAATCCGTTCTGGTTGGTCGATTAAAAGATGGAAAACCACAGATAAAAGAAGTACAATCTTTAGAAGATTTTGTTAAGGGCCAAATGAAAAAAGTATATGTGGTTGCATGCGGTACGAGTTATCATGCTGGTTTAGCTGCAAAATACTTCATGAATAGATATTCAGATATTGATTTTGACATTGAGGTTGCATCAGAGTTCAGATACATGAATCCGGCGATAGATGGTAATACTTTGGTGTTGGCTATCTCTCAATCTGGGGAGACTATAGATACGTTAGAAGGTGTCAGATTAGCAAAGAAAAAAGGTGCATATGTATTAGCTATAAGTAACGTAGTTGGGTCAACTATTCCGAGAGAATCTGACGCAGTCCTTTATCTCAACACTGGTCCAGAGATAGGGGTTGCTGCAACGAAAACTTATACGGCACAGATAGCTTTGCTTTACACCTTAGCTGCCCAACTCATCCGTTGGAAAGGTTACAAAAACGAAGAGTTGGAAGAAATTATGAGAACCATCGAAAAAATGCCAGAAATATTTAAAATGATCTTGAATGAAACAAACGGTCACATGATGGAATTGGTAAAGAAGTATAAAAACTTCAAAGATATGATGTACATAGGTAGGGTTTTTGGTTTTCCTGCAGCTTTGGAAGGCGCTTTGAAATTAAAAGAGATCAGTTATATCAATGCCATTGCCTATCAAGCGGGAGAATTAAAACATGGTCCAATAGCACTGTTGGATGGGAATTTTCCAGTATTTGCAATAGTTCCGTCTGGGAAGCTGAGAGAGAAGATGATTTCCAACATTATGGAAGTAAAAGCTCGGGGCGCAAAGGTTATAGCTTTAACCCCGAAAGATGATGAGCAAACAAAAAAAATATGTGATGATTACATCGATGTGCCTACTGTTTCGGAACCTTTAATACCGTTGGTAGTTGCACCTATTACTCAACTTTTTGCTTATTACACAGCGGTACAAAAAGGCTTAGACCCAGATAAACCAAGAAATTTAGCAAAAAGTGTCACCGTAGAATAATTTGGCCAATTGTGGGGCGGGCAGCGGGGCAAAACATTGATTTTTCTTCCTTATGGGTGGGGAGCGGGGGAAGGGCGCTAATAAATTTAGAAATGCTAAAAGTAAAAAAATTTTAGTGGAGGTGGTAAATTTTTGTTAAAAACTGATGTTTTGAATTCCGTTAAGGAAATAGTGGAATTGTTAGAAGAAAAAGATGGAGAAAATATTGTTGTACTTGACATGGAAAATTCTGAATTGATGGTTGATTACTTTGTTATTGTTACGGGAAATTCAGAACCACATAGAGTAGCTTTAAGAGACCAAGTAGTTAGGTATTTAAAAGATGAAGATATACCCATAACTTTTTACGATAAAGGTAAAAGTACCGATTGGATGATAATCGACGCGGGTATTTTTATAGTTCATATATTCTCGGAAGAGAGTAGAGAATTCTACGATTTAGAAGGGCTTTGGGGAGAACAAAATAGAATGGTACTATAAAATAATACTCACATCTTTCGTTTTTCACCTCGGTGCCCATAAAAGGGTCGGTGAAAAAAAGAAAGGTGGAGGTTAGAAAACCAAATCAAACAACTACGGAGGTGTATTTTTGTGTCAGTGGTAAGTATGAAACAGTTACTTGAAGCAGGAGCTCACTTTGGTCATAGGACGAGAAGATGGAATCCCAAGATGCAGCCTTATATCTTTACTGCAAGAAAAGGTATTCACATTATTGATTTACAAAAAACTTTGAAAAGTATTGACGAAGCCTATGACTTCCTAAAAAATTCGGTCATGGAGAAGAAAAGAGTATTGTTCGTTGGGACTAAGAAACAGGCACAGCAGATTGTTGCCGATGAAGCCCGCAGATGTGGAGAGTTTTTTGTAAACAACAGATGGCTTGGTGGTTTGTTAACAAACTTCAAAACGATAAAATCTAGAATTGATAAGTTGGAACAACTAACAGAATATGTTGAAAGCGAAGAGTTTTCGAAACTACCCAAAAAAGAGCAAGCAACCATACGCAGAAATTTAGAAAAATTAGAAAAAAACTTGGGTGGGTTACGTGGAATGAAAAAAATTCCAGATATTCTTTTTATTATTGATCCTAAAAAAGAAGAAATCGCTGTGAAAGAAGCTAATTTGCTTAATATACCTATAATAGCAACGGTGGATACTAATTGTGATCCGGATGTTATTGATTACGTTATTCCAGCAAACGATGATGCTATTAGAACCATAATGCTCATTGTTTCAAAAATGGCTGATGCGATTATTGAAGGAAAAGAAGGTAGAATTGAAACTCTCGAAGAAAGTAGCGAAGTAGAAGAAGAAGAAGAAGAAAAAGACGAAGTAATTGATGAAGTGGACGAAAAATTAGAAGCTGAAGAGAAATACGCCAGTTATGCTGAAGAAGTAGAAGAAGTGGAAGAAGAATTTATACCTTCAGAAATAGAAGACGAAGACGAAAAATTTTAATTTTTGGTTCTACATAATACACCGGGGGATAGCTCCCGGTTTTTTTATAAGAGGTGATAATTTTGAAATTTTACATACGGACATTTGGTTGTCAAATGAATATTAATGAAAGTGAAATAATGGCAGGTCTTTTGAAAGAAGAAGGCTTCGAATGGACTGAAAATCCAAAAGAAGCCGACATAATATTGATAAATAGTTGTGCTGTTAGAGAAAAAGCAGAAAATAAAATGTATGGTGCCATAGGCGGTTACGGTAAACTAAAAGATGAAAATAAGAATTTAATCTTAGGTGTAGGTGGTTGCTCTGCAGAAAAAGAAAGGGAGAATCTGCTTGAAAGATTTAAAAATATAGATTTTGTCTTTGGCACTAGAAATGTGGTAGACATAGGAAATTTGGTAAAGCGTGCTTTAAATGGAAAAAGATTTGCTGATTTTAGCGACAAATTGAATGATGTCAATTACGATATTCCAAAGATGCCAATAAGTAAACATCATGCTTGGATTACTATCATATACGGATGCAACAAATATTGCTCGTACTGTATAGTTCCATATACCAGAGGTTTTGAAAAAAGTAGACCTATGGAAGATATAATAAGAGAAGTTGAAAGCTATGCAAAAAAGGGCTACAAAGAAATAACCTTTTTAGGTCAAAATGTTGATTCCTACGGTAAGGACTTTGGAGATAAAAAATCTAAATTAGACCTACTCATACAAAAGGCAGCAGAATTTGATTCCATAAAACGAATTTGGTTTTTAACCTCATATCCATCGGATATAACCGATTCTTTAATACAGACTGTTGCCAACGAAGAAAAAGCGGCAAATTATTTTCATCTTCCAGCTCAATCGGGAAGCAACAAGATTCTCAAAGCAATGAATAGAAAATACACAAAAGAAGAGTTCATAGAACTTGTAAATAAGGTAAAGAAAGAAGTGGCAAACGTTACTGTATCTAGTGATTTTATAACAGGCTTTCCATCTGAAACAGATGAGGATTTTGAAGAAACGGTAGATTTGATTAAGCAATGTAGATTTGAGAGGATAAATATCGCAGAATATTCCCCAAGAGAAGGGACCATAGCTTATAAATATCAAAATGACGATGTTCCTAAACATATTAAAAATAAAAGATTGCAGTATCTCATGGAGTTACAAAAAAGGATAAACCTTGAAGAAAATGAAAAGTATCTTGAACAAGAAGTTGTTATAATTCAAGAGGGAAAAGCGGGTAAAAATGGTACTTATATGGGAAGAACTATGAACAATAAATTAATAATCTTCGAAAGCAATGAAGAGTTGAACGGTGAATTTTTGAAAGTAAAGGTCAATAAAATTACACCAGGTCCATTGTATGGTGAGGTTGTAAACAATCTTTACTGACGGCCTAATAGATACAAAAAAGGGGTGTTCACATTTGATACATGGAAAAGTATATGAATCTTTATCGTTTTATAGCCGAGCACTGAAAAGTGATGTGAAATATTCTATTTATCTTCCACCTAAATACGACATTGAAACCAGGAAATATCCGACTATTTATCTTCTGCATGGACATGGAGGGAACGAAACGAGTTGGCTAAGAAAAGGTCGAGTAGATCAAAGTTTGGATTTAATGATAACTAACAATGAAATTCCACCTTTTGTTGCCGTGATGCCTGATGCTAAGAACAGTTGGTACGTTAATTCTCCAACTGGTGTTAACTATGAAACCGCTTTGATAGAGGACCTTCTTCAACATATAGAAACGCAGTACAAGGTTTATAACGAACGTTCTTCAAGATTCATAGCTGGCCTATCTATGGGAGGATACGGTGCCTTAAGGTTGGCATTTAAGTATCCAGAGTTATTTTTGTCTGTTGCTAGTTTAAGTGGGGGAATAACCAGAGAAGTTCCCCCAGAGAAAGAAGTCGATTTATATGGCAATGAAATTCATGTAAGAGAAGATTACTATCATGACGCATTTGGCTGGCCTTTTGACCCAAAGTTTTGGGAGAAAGAGAATATTTTTAATTATATAGAAAACGTAAAACAAAGCGGCTTAGAGCTTCCAGTTTATCTTTCTTGTGGAAGTGAAGATTACTTTTACCTATATTTAGGTGCTTCTGAACTGCACCATGAATTAAGAATCAATGGCATATCTTCAACTCTTTTCATAAAACCAGGCGACCATAATTGGTTTCTTTGGAGCCAAGAAATAAAAGATGTATTAAGGTTCTTTGCAAAAAATATGCTAATTATCCATTAAAGTAAGGAGTGAATTTATGGACCAAAAGAATGCCACCTATAGGTTAGTCATGAATTCGTTGTTTATAGTTCTATCCATACTTTTGTCAAGGTTATTAGCGATTAGAATTCCCATAGGCAATGTGGAAGTTATTAGATTTGGGTTTGGAACGATTCCTATGTTTCTTTCCGCCTTTATTTTTGGGCCCCTGGATGGTTTTATCGTTGGAGGTTTATCTGATTTGATTGGTTTTTGGATAAATCCAATGGGGGCGTTCCTTCCCCAATTCACGTTGACCTCAGCCTTACACGGTTTGATTCCAGGTATAGTTTTTAGGTATTTTTTTAAAAGAAGAATCAATTATTGGTCACTAGCCATTTCCTGTGGTTTAGGTGAAGCGGTAGGAATAACCTTAACACCATTCTTTATTCATCAAGCTTTTGATGTTTCATATGCGGTTCTTATGCCTCCACGAATCGGTGGCTATGTGGTCTCATTCTTTTTGAACGCCTTTATAATGCTTTTATTACTCACGAGAATTCCTCAAATTAATAAAATGATGGAGAAAAAATAAGATGGATAAATATTATGAGTTTGTTTATGAATTAAAAGCCAGCGAGGAAGAAAAGATAATAGATCAGTTCATAAAATATGGGTTTAATTCCTTTTACTTTGAAGAAGATGTAGAAAGTTCAAAGACTTTTCTGAAGTTGTATGTCAAGAAGGAAGAGCAAATCAAAGATATTTTGGATTTGCTTTCTATGTATGGTTTAAAACTCCTTTCGAAGGAAATTACCGAAGAATCAAAATGGTTAGAAGAATGGAAAAAAACAATAGATGTTTTTGAACTTATAGATGGAATTTGGATCAATCCTTTTTCCAATAAAAAAATAGAAAAACCGGGAATAGTATTGAATATAATACCAGGAAGTGCATTTGGAACAGGTTTACATTCAACCACTAAACTGGCAGCCGAACTTTTAAGAAAGGTTGGTTGCACAGGCAAAGATGTTATTGATGTTGGAACAGGTAGCGGAATATTGTCCGCTTTGGCTAAAAAGATTGGGGCTAATCGTGTTTTGGCTTTAGATAACGATGATTTGGCTACAGAAAAAGCAAAAGAAACTGCTATTTTAAACAATGTCGATATTGAGATAAAAGAATCCGATTTGTTAAGCGCTGTTGGAGAACATGAAAGATTCGATATATTAGTTTCTAATATTGTGGCTGAAGTACTGATACAGTTAATGAAAGATCCTAAATTTGATAAAATACTTAAAAATAAAGGATTTGTCATCCTTTCTGGTATAATTGAAAGTAAGGAGAAATTGGTTATTGAACAAGCAAAGGATGTAAATTTAGTATTGAAAGAAAAAATGGAGGATGGTTCTTGGATAGCTTTGTTGTTTCAAAAGAAGATTTAGAAATAATTGAAAAACAATTGGGACGGTGCGTTAGTAATGTATTAACTATAGGAAAAAGATGCATATATGGCTATCCTCAAGTAATAAAGAGCTTTCCTTTAAAAGATGGAAAGCCTTTTCCCACTCTTTACTGGTTAACCTGTCCTTATTTAGTGGAAGAAGTTTCAAAATTGGAAGCACAGCAAAAAATAGCGGAAATTGAAAAGATGATACAAAATGATCCAGGATTAAAACAACAAATGATCCGCGCCCACGAAGTAGAAATTGAAAAAAGAATGAAGCTATTAGGAGAAAAAATCAATTCCCTACCTGAAAATATGATCAAGAAACTAAAAGAAACGGGAATAGGTGGAATTGAGGATTTCTCTAAAATAAAATGTTTACATTTACACTATGCATCGTATTTAGATGGGGAGAACAATCCAGCAGGGAAAATAGTGAATAGTTACATTAGTAAGAAATATTGTGACGACAAAAGATGTGAAAAATGGGTGGGATGCGGGGCTGAGCGATGATTTCTCTTCCTTAGAAGGGTGGGGAGCGGGGTGAAGGGGCGCTAAAACAAGATAATGAAACAAAGATTCATGGGGTTTTTAAGGGGCGAAGCCCTTTTGCAGCTTTGTGCAAAAAGACTTTTTAAAAACAAACAAAGATCTTGGGGTTCTTAAGGGGTTTACCCCTTAATGCAAGGAGGCGACTCAACCTATGATTGACAGATCAATTTTAAACAACATCCCTAAAAAACCAGGAGTATATATTTTTAAAAACAATAAAGGTGATCATATATATATAGGCAAGGCAAAAAACTTAAAAAACAGAGTTTCTTCCTATTTTAACAAGAAAAACTACATAGGAAATGAAAAAACTTATGAAATGCTAGAAAAAGCCACAAATTTAGACTACATAATAACTTCAAATGAAAATCAAGCATTTATCTTAGAAGCCAACCTCATCTATATTCATAAGCCAAAATACAATATAATGTTAAAAGATACACGAGTGTATCCATATATTTTAGTAACGGATGAACAATTCCCCAAGATAAAATACATTCGTACAAAAAAAGAAGAAAAAGGTAAATTCTATGGTCCATACTCTGATGTTAAATTTGTAAAAGACGTTATCGAAGTACTCCAAAGCGTATATAAAATCAGAAGTTGTGACAGAGATTTAAGCAGGAAAAGCAAACCATGTTTCCTTTACCATTTAGGAAGATGCTATGGTCCATGTTACAAGGATGTAGACGAAACGGTATATCAAGAATCAGTGGAAAAGGTTAAAAAAGTTTTATCAGGAGATATTGAAGAAGTGAAGAACTATCTTCAAAAAGCAATGATGGATTATGCCAAAATAAAAAATTATGAAAAAGCCGCTCAAATGCGTGACACATTGTTCAAATTAGAAAATTTATTTGAAGAAGTAGCGGTTGAATACAAAAACGGAAAAAATTTAGATATAATAATGTATGAACCTCCAGTTTATTTAGTTTTAATAGTAAGAAAGGGATACTTGATTTCAAAACTTTCCTTCACGATGGAAGGGACGTTGGAAGATTTCTTGTATCAATACTATATTGTTAGAAAGAATGAACCGCCTTCTTTGATATCGACATTATACAATGAAGAAATTTCTCCAGAAATATTGGATTTTCTGAAAGAAAAAGGCTTAAAAAGAATCGAAAAGATAGGTAAAAGTTCTAAAATATATGAAATGGCTTATACAAATTTGCAAGAAGAAATAAAAAGGCAAAAAGACTTAAGCTTTGCCTTAAAACAAGCAAAAGAAATACTTTCTTTGAAAAAAGAACCAAAAATTATTGAAGGTATAGATATATCTCATCTTCAAGGGTTATATACCGTTGCCTCTTTAGTACGTTTTGAAAACGGCAAGCCCAAAAAAGAAGGATACAGAAAGTATCGATTAGATGATATAAAAGCCCCAGATGACTTTGAAAGTATCAGAACAGTTATAAAAAGAAGATATCAAAAGCATGAATTACCTGATCTTTTATTTATTGATGGAGGAAAAGGACAGGTAAATTCAGCTGTAGAAGCACTAAAAGAAATCGGCTATTCTTTGAAAGATGTCGATGTTGTAGGTATCGCCAAAGAAGATGAAAGGATAGTTTTACCTGGTGACATACCCGATCTTCACTTACCTTTGGATCATCCAGTGTTAAGATTACTTATATACGTAAGAGATGAAACCCATAGGTTTGCTATAGGCTTTAACAGAAGTCTCAGAAGTAAACGATTCGAAAAAACAAAGTTGGATGATATTTACGGTATAGGTCCGAAAAGGAAAAAAGAATTAATAAAACATTTTGGAGGGATTCAAAAATTACTGGAAGCATCAATTGAAGAGATATCGAAAGTCGTTAAAAGTGAAAAAATCGCTAAAAGAATAAAAGAAAGTTTGGGAGAGAAATAATTTGGAAAAATTAATTGAATTTGCCATAAGTTACTTAAATAAATACAAAAGCTTTTTAGCCGATGAATTTCAGCATTTTTTCTTTGGCGCTGTTTACGATGGTGAAGACAAATTTCCAGTCTACTGTATTTTTATAGATGAAGAAGGAAGAGTTTTTGAAACTCTGGGACCTGATAAACCAGGAAAAGTTATGAGTGTCTTATACCCTACGTATTACAATGATCCTGATATATTACTAAAAAAATACACAGAACTATCTAAGCAATACAATAAAATAATACAACCCGACACGGCATTTGGAATAGTACAATCACCTTTTAAAATTACATCATACAGGGTATGGGGAAATGAAAGGCTTATAAAAAAGCTCATATTCTCTGAAAAATTAAAAGGCGAAGAATACATTTCTCTCTATCAGAGCATAACAGATGAAAAATTGAAATTCATAATAGAACATTACAAGCAATGGGATGATGACATATTTTATTTTCCATATTTAAAGGACATTCATGTTTTATTTAAAGTTCCCGATCATATAAGTAGTTCAGAAGTATCTATATATATTGAAATAGGTCGAATATTAAAAGAAAAAGTGCTTCGAGGATACAATTTTTTGGAAAATTCATACAAACTTCCAGAAATGAAAGTTAAAGCACCAGCATTAGCCGTATTCAAAACACCTGCAGATCGTATCCTTGATATAGACTTCAAATCTATTTATGATCAATTTATAAAAAAGACTGCTAAAATAGTTGACCAAATTAATGAAATAAAAATTGAACTATAAAAGTTTGGGGCGCACCCTAGATAATAGGAATGTAATATTTCTACAAAAGGAGAGAACAATGAAAGTAAACATTGAAGATTATTATAAAAGGACTAATCAAAATCTAACGCCAAAAAATATAAAAAAAGAAAAAAAATCTCCTTTTACACTCGCTGAAATGCTATATGGTACATTTAATATAGTTATTTCTGTAATATTTATATTACTCGTAGTAATAATGAACACTGTAAAACCTATTATTAATGATCTTCTTAACCCCAATTTTCCGTTAGAAACCAGACAAATATTTTTTCTATCTATATTAATGTTGGTCTTAGGAATACTGTTTGAAATATATGCCATAGAAAAAGCTAGACTTCACAGATACTCGTTAATAGGCGCTATCTCTTTTTTCTTTTCAATCTTTATGACTATTGCTATAACTTATATAATAATAAAATATTCTTTAAACTGGGTAGGAATACAATTGTTCGGACAAACTGAAATAGGCCAAAACAAATGGTTTTATTTACCTTCCATAGCCTATTTAGGATATTCGATATTCAATGTATACTATTCTTTTTCTTTGATGAATTCACAATAATTTTCAAATAAGTTCATAAAAAAGAAATTGACAAAGTGGAGAGAGATGTGGTAATATATACAACGCTGATGGATGAAAGAGAGAAAGAAAGAAAAAAGTAAGAGAAGAAGGAAAGGGAAAGCTCATTGAAAAGTAGATAGAGGAGGCCCAAGAGTATAGGATGAAGGGTTTGATCCTGGCTCAGGGTTAACGCTGGCGGCGTGCGTAACACATGCAAGTCGGACGGGTTATAGATCTTCGGAGATATAACCAGTGGCGAACGGGTGAGTAAAAGGTAGGGACCTGCCCTAAGGACAGAGATAGCTACTGGAAACGGTAGGTAAACTCTGATAAGCCAGCGAGGGGAAAATGGCAGACAGCCTTAGGTTGGACACACTATCCATCA
>NZ_AZRJ01000035.1:0-20834 GCF_002895495.1 Petrotoga sp. HWHPT.55.6.3
TCCTTGCCTCCTTCCAAAAGAGTCAAGGATATGATATCATTTCAAAGACATCGAATTATGATCTAACCAATCTTTTTCACGGACATGTAATATTATCTAATGCGAGGTATTGACAAACTTTCCTTTTTATGATAGACTTATTTTTGGAATTAATGCCGAGATGGCGGAATTGGTAGACGCTGCGGACTTAAAATCCGCTGGGTAGAGATACCCGTGTCGGTTCGAGTCCGACTCTCGGCACCCTTTTAAATTAATTATACTACCTTACTTGGTGCGGGGTGGAGCAGTCTGGTAGCTCGTCGGGCTCATAACCCGAAGGTCGTAGGTTCAAATCCTACCCCCGCTACCATTTGTTATATGGCGGCGTAGCTCAGTTGGCTAGAGCATACGGTTCATACCCGTAGTGTCAAGAGTTCGAATCTCTTCGCCGCCACCACAAATGTATTATTTAAATGAAAAGATGGGGTAATTTATTCAATAGCCCCATCTTTTTTGTTTTATTTTAAATAATATTTTAGAGAATTATTAATTACTCCTTCTAAGCCTCAATATCCGACTATAAAAATGAGTTACCTTTCCACTTTCGAAAAAATCTTTAGAGGAATCCTCAACTATAATTCCTCTTTCTTTCAAAGCCAGTCCTGATAATTTAACTATCTCTTTTTCTTCTTCCTGTAGTCCTTCATAAACAGTGTATACGGTATTGTTTTCCAAACCTTTTAGCTTGACATTTACCCTATCGAATAAACCAAACCTTCTGGGATTTCTTAAATAGAACAAAACACCTTCATCTTTGCTTTTATTCAAATATTCCACCGCAAAATATCTATCATTCGTAACGGAAGAAAGCCTGAATTGATAGCCTTCTTGTACTATCTCTCTTATCTCTTTATACAACTGAACCTGATACCTTGCTAAATCGAAATCTCTTTCAGAGAATTTATTTAAATCCGCACCGATTCCTAAAGATCCCATCATTGATGAATGAAATCTGTATGTTAAAGGATAAGTATCTTTTCCTCCCCAGTCAGTTACCCATCCCATCATTACTTTTGGTGCATATGCATATGAAAAACCCTCTTGGATCTCTAACCTATCAAATGGGTCCGTGTTGTCGCTTGTCCATACTTGATCCGCATATTGCATTAAGCCTATATCCACTCTTCCCCCACCGCTGGAACAGTTTTCAAAAGTAACGTGTGGATGTTTTTCTCTTAAATATTTCCAAATGTCGTATAAGTTCCACACGTATTTAACCCATATTTCTCTTTGTTTTCGTGGTTCCACTTGCATCCATCCCGACTCAAAAACATGTCTGTTCATATCCCATTTGACAAAATCTATATCGTTCTGTGTTAAAAGATTATCCATGAAATCTATGATGAACTTTTTCACATCTTCTCTTGCCAAATTAAGCATCAATTGATTCCGTTGAAGTGATTTTGGTCTATTTGGAAAACTAATAACCCAGTCAGGGTGTTTCCTATACAATTCGCTATCAGGATTAACCATCTCTGGTTCTACCCATATGCCAAAATCCATTCCTAAGGACTTAACATAGCTTATTAAAGGTTTCAAACCATTTGGAAATTTTTCTTCGTTCACATACCAATCGCCTAGTCCAGCGTGATCGTCGTTTCTTTCCCCAAACCATCCATCGTCTATAACAAAAAGTTCCACACCAATTTTTGCAGCTTTTTCAGCTAATATTTTTTGATTTTCTTCGTTCACGTTAAATGTCGTGGCTTCCCAAGAATTGTACAAAACCTTTCTTAATTTATGAGCTTTATCTTTTGGCAATATATAATCAAGTTGATAATGATGCATATTCTGGCTCGCCTTTGTAAAACCCTCGTCTGAAAAGCCAAACACAAATTTAGGAGTATTAATCTTTTCTGAGGGTTCTAGTATATAACTAAAATCCCAGTCATTTATTCCTCCAATTATAGCTATTCTTTCGTATATACGTTTTTGCACTACTATCTTCCAATTACCACTCCAAGCTAATTCACCGAAGTATACCTTTCCATGATCTTCATCGGCAGAGTAATCGATCGCAAAAAAAGGATTCAGGTAGGCGCTTGTTTTCCCAACCTTACTCTCCAAAACTTTGCTTCCCTCGTTTATGTCTTCCTTCCTTAAGTGAAACTCACTCCCCCACATACCTGCAAGATAATTTAATTTTGCTTTTTCATCATTTTCAACATACAACGACGCCGATTTCATATCTTCTACATTTATTTCTTGATTAGAATTGTTTTCAATCTCTATCCATCTTTCTATAATATCGTACTCTTCTATCAACTTGTAGAAAAGATTTACATTCAAACTATAATGATCATCGCTTAGCTTTATTACTAGATCATTCCCATTCACTTCAAAACTTTTGTAATTCAACACAACATCCCTGACACCATCGTAATACTCAACTTTCAAACAATGCTCTACATTGTTTTTTTCTCCTCTTACTGAAAATTCATCATTCCACGTGTATCTGTCCATAACAATTAGATCTTTAACTTGGGGGTAGTCTTGAAACCTTGGTAACTTTGATCCCCAATATAAATTTTTTACTTTTCCTTGATCATCTAATCCAAAAACATAACCCATATTTTCTGTTTCCAAAAACCATCTCTTTGTTTCTTGATCAAAAGTTATAGGCATTTGATTACCTCCTTTTCACATTTAAATGGTGAGCCTTTTAAAATCAAAATCTTATCGTAGAACACTCAAAATATTTTTTTGAAAGAAAAAAATAAAAGAACGAAAATACCCAAAGAATAAATAGCCGAAAAAAGATAAACAGCATCAATCCCGTTTAAAGTATAAAGAAATCCCATCATCAATGGAGCCAAAGTTCCGGATAATTTAAAGAAGACCTCCCTTAAGGAAATCACCGCACCTCTATTTTTTCTTGAAGTTATTTCAGTAGTCAGAGAGTGCATACTCGGAATATTTATGCCATGCCCCATGCCAAAAATAATAACAGCTACCATCAAACCTACAAAATTTCTAGCAACCATCAATAAAAAAAGGGAGACCGCATAAAACACATAAGAAAATGCTAACAACCATTTTACCGTGTATCTATCGCTTAATTTCACCAACTGTGAAGAAGCAAATGCAGCTGTGAAAGACATAAAAAACATTAATATACCTGTTATCCAAGGGGGAAAACCAAACTTATATTCTGATAAAAAAGGTAGATAGGAAGAATATGCACCACTGAGCAAAAAGAAAGTAGAAAACCCAGCAATATAGATAAAAATTATTCTGAAATCTTTTAAAACTTTAAACAGATCTACAAAATAATCCTTCAAGTTCTCACCATTATTTTGATGGGAGTCTTCAAGAAGAAATAAGGTAGCTATTCCAACGGGTACAGCTAAAATAGATATAAAAAAAGGAAACTGCCAACCAAAAAAGGCCAACAGTCCACCAATAAGTGGATAGATAGCTAATCCAATATTTGCAACGGTTTCATTGTAACCTATAACTTTTAATCTTTCTCTTTCTCTAAATAAGTCTCCCATAAGGGTTACATTCAATGCGCCCAAAGCGGATGCTCCTGCTCCATTTATAGCACGCAATAACAATAAAATGTTAAAATTTGTTGTTAAACCACTTAATACCCCAGATATAGCGAATAAAAATAGGAGAGGAACCATAAATTTTTTTCTTCCATATCTATCAGCTAAAACACCAAATAATGGAGTTAAAAATATGGCAGGCAAGTTAAAAAAAGTAATTAACAAGCCTACCTGTTGCTCTGTTACATTGAATTCTTCCTTTATCAAAGGAAAAACAGGAGAAATACTAGATACACCCATGACGACCATCAACGTTACACCAAATATAATTAACATGTTATTTTTTTGATTTCGTTTACTTGCAGAATTCAACTTTTTTGCTTCCCCCAATAATTTTTTCTTCCTATAATTTTAATTTTAGCACATTTACGCATTATACAAACTTTAAAAAATCTATTAATCCAGATTTTTTTGCCAGGGATAAGTTTTATTAGTTGCTAAAATAAACTATTAAATTATTTTAAAAAACAGACGGGGTTTTATCCCCGTCTTAAAAATGAAAAAACCTATTCATCATTTATTGCCTTGATTTTATTGGGATCTATTTTAAACCCTCTATCATAAGTTAAAAGTCCATTCATCTCTTGCTCTACATCAGTTAATTGGGTATAACAATATCCTACAATATAATCTATGGATTTTATTGCTTGAGTTAATTGAGAAAATCTTTTTAAAAATTCTTCTTCAGAAGAAACTTTGTTACCATAACCCCATCCCTCATCTTTTAAAAAAGCTGTTCCTCCATATTCAGTAATAAGAACAGGTTGATCAGAATAGTTATATCCTTCGGAAAAGATGAATTTTCCAGCTGGACATCCTTTAACAACTTCATTTTTATCTGAATATACTTTCAAAAATTCTGAACTCTCTTGACGATAATCATGGATTGTACACAAATCTGTTTCGGTATGTTCCCAACCGTCATTAGATACAACTAAACGAGTCTGATCTAAAGATTTTATTAGATTTACAACACTTTTCGTAAAATCCTGTTGCCTTTTATCCGTTAAAATGTTTGGTACCCCCCATGATTCATTAAAGGGTGTCCATACAACTATTGAAGGATGATTATAATCCCTATCTATAATTTCTTGCCATTCTCTTAAATATTGATTGCATGATTCCGAATTAAATTGGTAAAAGGAGGACATTTCTCCCCAAACTAATAATCCTAATTTATCGCACCAATAGAGATATAAAGGGTCTTCAACTTTTTGATGCTTCCTTACACCATTAAAGCCAAAATTTTTAGCCATTTTTATGTCATTTATTATAGCTTCTTCACTCGGTGGGGTTAACAAAGAATTCCGGAAATAACCTTGATCTAACACCAATTTTTGATAATATGGCCGATTGTTCAATAAAAATTTACCATCCTTGGTTGAAACCTTTCTCATACCAAAATAACTCATTACTGAATCTTTTACTTCTCCATTACTGTCAATTAATTTAAAAAATATCTCATATAAATTAGGCTCTTCTGGGCTCCACAATTTCAACCCCCATTCAAAATCCTTCGAAAGCACGTTTAATTCTATCTGTATGATACGATCTTGACAAAAAATATTACTTTCCGATATGTTTAAGTCTCCAAATTTAATATCGATATTTAATGTATTACCTATAGCTTCAGGAGACAAAATAGCTTCGATTAATACAGTTGCTTTATCAATATTTGGTATCAGTCTCACTTTTTCTAAGTGCTCATTATTAACAGGTTCTAACCACACAGTTTGCCAGATTCCCGTAGTGTTAGTATACCAACAAGCAAAAGGTTTACCTATCCAGCTTTGTTTCCCTCTTGCCTGTGATGGATCATATGTTCTATCTTCTACCTTAATTACAATTTCTTCTTCATCATCCCATTTTAATTCATTTGTAATATCAAAACTAAATGGAGTGTTCCCACCTATATGATCACCTATATACTGTCCATTAATCCATCCCTTAGCTATATAATCCACAGCTCCAAAGTTTAACTTTATTTTTTTATTTTTCCACGTTTTGGGTAAGGAAAAACTCTTTTTATACCAAACATAATCGTGATCACTTTTATCGTATATCCCACTTAATTTACTTTGATAACAAAATGGAACTTCTATTTTCTTTGTAAAATAATGATTTTGAAACCATTTTTCACCCTCACCCTTATTTTGATCATCAAACTCAAACTCCCAAGTTCCATTTAAACATAACCATTGATCCCTTTTAAAATTGGGACGAGGATATTCACATCTTACAATTTCATCCATAATTTTTCTCCTTTCTTTAAATGAAATTTTTTATTTTACTAAATATTTAAAAGTGGTTTTATAAATAAATTAGAAATTATTTAGGGAAAATTTGAGGGGTTCTAGTGGGACCTTTAACTATTAGCTTTCCATTTTCATCGAAATATATTCTATCAATATTTAGTACTCTAATACCACCAGGCGATTGAGGAAAAGCATGAGTATGATAAACTATAAACAATTCAAGATCACTTGGAGATGTAATTACAGAACAATGCCCCGGACCTGAAACACCTATTGATAAATCTTTTGCCAAAACAGGATTCTCTTTGCTTTTTCTCCAGGGGCCAAAAGGACTTTTTGAAACTGCATAACCAATTGCATAATCAGGTGAACCAAAATAATTAGCAGAATAAAGTAAATAATATGTCTCTTTATTTTTTATTACAAAAGGTCCTTCATTCCATTGCCAATTCTGATCCAAACCTTCCCACTGTTGGGATGGCTCTAATGCTAAAATAGGATCTCCTTTTAATTCTAAAAGATTTTCGGACATTTCTCGAACATAAATTTGACTTACGTGCTTACCGTTTATAATATTTTCAGAACAGTCTCTAACCCAAAATAAATATGGAGTTCCATCAGAATCTATAAAAATATGCCCATCTATGTTTGAATACCCATCATTAATTAAGGGAGCCTTTATTGTCAAAAAAGGACCTAAAGGCGAATCACTTGCAGCCAATCCAATTTGTAATTTACCGTCTTTATCTCGTGCACTGTATACCATATAAAATTTATTCTTATAGTGAATTACTTCAGGAGCCCAAAAATCTCCTTGAGCCCACTGATTCTCTTCTTGAAATTTCATCAATGCAAATCCTTCTTCTTCCCAGTTAACTAAATCTTCAGATTTCCAAACCTTGAACCCTACATTGGCTGCAGAAGTACCATAAAGATAATATGTGTTTTCTACTTTTAAAACAGAAGGATCTGCAACAAATACATCCAACGGATTTTCATACAATTCGCCTGAATTTGATAATACAATTATCGAATTTAACAATACAAATGATACCAACAAAAATGAAATTAACTTTTTCCTCACTTGATATCACCTTCTAATAGTCGATGATTTTAACAGTTGCTGAAGTATTTTTTATTCTCTTTTTTCTTTATTACTCCTTTAAACCACCCGCTGTTAATCCTTTTATTAATTGTTCTTGAAAAATCAGGAAAAATATAAATATTGGTAGGGCTGCTATAACATTTCCTGCCATAGTCACTCCATATTTCATACTGTAAGACCCATAAAATGTTGCCAAACCAATTGGCAGAGTATACATTGTAGAGTCTGACATCACTATTAGGGGCCATAAAAAGTCATTCCATGAAAAAACAAAGCTAAACACTGCAATTGCAATTAAAGATGGTCTTGCTAATGGAACCATTATTCTAAAAAGAATAAAAAAATCGTTTGCCCCATCGATTCGCGCTGCTTCTTCAAATTCTTTAGGGATTCCTTTGAAAAACTGTGAGACTATTAATACAAACATAGGATTAACCATATAAGGTATAATTAACCCCCAATAAGTATTTAATAAGCTTAAATCTCTTAAAAGTAGATATCGCGGAATCATTATTGCCTGTAAAGGGATCATAATCCCTGCTAAAGTAATATAAAATAAAGCTGCATTTCCTTTGAACTTTAATCTACCTAAAGAATACGATGCAAGTACTGTAACAATTAATGCCCCGAGGGTAGAAGTAATTGAAATAAAGGCACTATTAAATAACCATCTCAATATACCTGATTGATTAAATATATATGCAAAATTTTCTAAATTCAACCGAGAAGGGAAGAATTTTTGAGTTATTATTTCTAAATCTGTTTTAAAAGATGAAAGAATCATCCAGAATATGGGAAAGATATATATAACAAAAATTATAACTGCAATAATAGTTAAAAGTTTAGATCTCTTCAATTTATTCACCACCTGTTCGTAGTGTTAATCTAATTTGGATAAAAGCTATTACAAACATTATTGCAAAGAAAAATAAAGCCATCGCTTGGGCATATCCCATCCTAAAATACCTAAAACCTTGATCATATATATATTGTATTAGTACTCTAGTGCTACCCTGAGGTCCACCACCAGTCATTATATATACTTGACCAAAAATTTGTAACGATGCCATAGTCTGCAACACTAAAACCAAAGCATGTGTCCTTTTCAACAAAGGGATAGTTATAAAAATGGTTTTCTGTAACGAATTCGCACCGTCTATCGTAGCTGCTTCATATACTGACTCAGAGATTTCCTGTAGTCCAGCTAAATAAAGAATTACATTGAAACCTAATGTCCACCATATTGTAGTCAAAGCAATAGCCGGCATTGCAGTTTTAGGATTTAGTAACCAACCTGTGTAATTAATACCTATTATTTCAAAAATCTTCTCAATAATTCCAAAATTGGGTTGATACAAAAAAACCCAAATGCTGCAAACTATTGTAATAGATAAAATATAGGGAAAGAAGAACAACATACGAAACAATCTTTTCATATATATGTTTGAATTTAATAAAAGAGCCATTAAAAATCCTAATATAACTAAAATTGGCACAGTCAATATTACGAAGTAAATTGTATGCCATAAACTTGACCAAAAAGTTGGATCATTAAACATTTTTGAAAAATTCTCCAAACCAATAAATTGTGGTTCTCCAAATAAATCCCATTCAAAAAAACTCATACGGAAACCGTTTATAAGAGGGTATATTAAAAATAAACCATACAAAACACCAAAAGGTAGAAAAAATAAATAGCCTTTAATGGAATTTCTCTTCATAAAGCCTCACCTTCTCAGATTAAAATTAAAGGTTAATTTCTCGAAAAAATATAAAATCAACTTATAGTTTTTTATATAAATATTATAAAACATAGCATTCCACTGAGACAGTGGAATGCTTTTTTTAATAAAAATATAAAATCATTCAACAACCTCATTAACAGTCCGTACTAATTCTTCAGCCGCATTTTCTGGTGTTATTGAGCCCAAAACTACTCCTTGACAAAGTTCAACTAATTTATCTTGAATTTCCGCCCAACCTTTAACCTGTGGAATGAAGGCTTGTTCAGCAGCTAACATATAATCCTCTCTCAAAGGCAAACTCAAGAACTCTTCTGACTCTCTCACACTCTTGATAACAGGAATATGACCTGCTACTGCCCATTCATAAGAATGATTAACTAACCATTCTGCAAATTTTACAGCCGCTTTGATCTTTTCTTCATCCATTTTCGATCCTTTCGGTACAATTAGAGTGTGAGAGTCTCCCCATACGTAAGCCTTTTCAGTGGTTGAAAAAGCCGGAACAGGCATGACTCCAACATTATCTAAAACATCCATATCTTCAAATGCAGCCATAGCCCATACTCCATCAAAAGTAAATCCCGCTTGATCACTAATAAATATTGCCCTAGCAGTTTCATAATCTACAAAAGTGGTCAAATCTTCTTCATAAAATTTTAATATTTCTTCATAAGTTTTCTCTGCTATGTCCATTTCGATCATGAAATTTCCTTGTTCGTCTTCAATTTGTCCCCCTAGGTTTCTGTAAATAGTCAACCATAATCTTTCACCTAAGCCATTTAAATCTTCCATGCTCATTCCATATTTACCTGTTTTTTCTTTAATTATCTTAGAAAAATTGTAGAATTCTTCAAAAGTTTTCGGAAGTAGTGGTTCCCCATTTTTAGAAACTAAGCCAGCTTCTTGTAACACATTTTTATTGTAATAAATAACCAATGGGTGTGTATCTAAAGGAAGGGCATATAATTGATTATTAAAAGTAGCTGCAGCTATTATATTTTCTAGGTAGTCTTTTTTTATTCCTTCCGACACATACTTATCAATTGCTACTACCGTTCCTCTTTCAACATAATCAGGCATCTTTGAGAGATGCATAATCGCTAGATCTGGGGGATTTCCACCCACCATTGACGCTAGTAATTTGTTGTAATATTCTCCCCAATCAAGCGGTTGTTGATTCACAAAAATCTCGTTTTGTTCTTTGTTGAACTGATTAACAAGATCCGTCATTATATGACCTTCTCCTCCACTAAAAAGAGTCCAAAAAGTAATTTCGATGGGCTTAGAAAAACTTAGTGTTGAGAAGATCAAACCAACAAACAATAAAATCACAATAAATCTTTTCTTCATTCTTCCACACCTCCATGTATTTAATGTCGATATCGATACCGTGAACGATACCAAAACAATTATATCAGAGTTAACATTCGTTGCAAAACCTTGTTATGGACAGCTAGGGTAAATTAAAGACAATTAAAAGTGATTATTCCCGTTTAGCTGAAATTTTCTCATTTTTTGAGAATTTTCACTCCATCTTCAATAGTTGTTTCGTAAAGAGATGGTTCTATTTTTGTTTTTTCATAATAATTCTTGGAAACTTGATCCTTGAAATTTTTTATCTGATTTTTCTCTACCAAAGCGATGGCACATCCACCAAACCCTGCTCCCGTCATTCTAGCACCTACACAACCTTTGATTTTTAATGCTTCTTCTACAATTGTATCTAGTTCAAAACCTGTTACTTCATAATCATTTTTTAATGAATTATGGGATTGGATTAAAAGAGCTCCAAAACCTTCAATATCGTTGTTCTTTAGTAATTTAGAAGCCTGGATAACCCTTTGATTTTCTGTTATTACGTGCCTTGCTCTTTTTAACTCTATTTCATTATCAACATATTTTAGATCTTTCTCACTACATTGACATAAATTATGAGCCCTTGTTTTCCTTACTTGGTTTATTTTTTCTAAAGCACTTTCACATTCTTTTCTTCTTTGGTTGTATTGAGAAGAAGCAAGCTCTCTTCTTTTATTTGTATTCATAATAATTAGAGAATACCCATCTAAATGACAAGGTATATATTCATAAATTAGACTTTGAGTATCAAGCAATAAAGCTTGATTTTTCTTTGCATTTGCTATCACAAATTGATCCATTATTCCAGAGTTCACACCAACAAATTTGTTTTCGACCCTTTGCCCTAAGAGGGCAAGGTATGTTCTATCAATTTCTTCAGGGGTTTGATTTTGAGATAAGAGCATGAATCCAATAAGTACTTCCAAAGCTGCAGAAGATGAAAGTCCCGCTCCATTTGGAAGTTCTCCTTTAATAAGTATATTACATCCCTTCAAGGGGAAACCATCTTCTAATAGAAATTTTATAACTCCTTTTGTATAGTTTCCCCAACCATCTTCTTTACAATAATCTACTTCCTTATTTAGATCTACTTTTATCTCATTGGGAAAATCCAGAGATTTCAGGCAAATTAAATTATCGTCCCTCAAATTCATTAAGCCATTTATTCCAAGGTTTATAGCTACTGGTAATACATATCCTCCATTGTAGTCTATATGTTCGCCTATAAGATTTATTCTTCCTGGAGAGAAGAATCTTTGTATGGGATTTTTACTAACTCCGTAGATTTCTTGAAAAGTATTTATTAAATCCATTTTGACGACCTCTCTATTGTATTTTTTTGAATTTTTCTATTGCATTTCTTAAAGTAATAGCTGTTTCTTCCACCGCCATGGTATTTGCCGCAGCCCAAGCCCCCATCTCGCTTGATGCGTACCATTTTATCTTATCCTTGTCTCTTAATGGGGGATAGAACTCAATATGGAAATGATAGTATTTGTAAGAATCTGCATATTCCTCTGAATTAACAGGAGTTTGATGGATATTCATCATGTAGGGGAAGGGTTTGTCAAACAAAGCATCAAAGCCACCTGTTAACAGTTTTAGCGCCTCAGCCAGGTCCCATTTTTCTTTTTCGTCGAATTCTGTTAAGTTGCCTTTGTGGGATTTGCTCACGATGAAAGCACCATAAGGGTAGTCTGTAAAAAAGGGAAGATAAACGAGAAATGAATCATTCTCAAAAAGAATTCTTTTTTGAAACTCCTTTTCCTCTTTGTTCATTTCACAAATAAGGCATTTTTCATTTTCTTCGTAATATTCCTTACAGTTGTCGAGTTCTACTTTTAACTTCAAAGGAATCCACGAATAAGCATATAATTGACCGTGCGGATGGAGCATCGTTACCCCTACTTCTTTTCCTCTATTTTCAAAAGGAAAGATGTATTTTATTTTTTCATCTTTTGAGAGCTCCTCAAATCTTTCAACCCATAAATTTACTAACTTAAATATATGTTCTACTGGTAATTGAGGAAGAGTAATATTGTGATCAGGAGAATACAAAATTACTTCGCATTTTCCATAATTTTTTTCGACTTTGTACAAATCCGTTCCTTGTATATTTGGTTCATCTGGCTCTAATTTTAAAGCTGGAAAATCGTTGTCGTATGCATAAACGTCATAGTTTGGAGGCACTTTTTTACCAGGTCCGGGACAAAAGGGACACCAATCCTCAGGTAAATGGGGCCTATTTTGTCTGTTATCGGCAACCATTGTGTATGTTTTTAATAAAGGGTTCCATCGTAACTCTGCCATACAATTTCTCTCCTTTTTTGTTTAAGATTTCCTCACTACGAGTTCTATATCTAATACTTTCCTTGTTGATGAGTTGTCTCTTTTCTTACTCTTTATTCTTTTATACAACATCTGAAATGCCTCATAGCCCATTTCAAACTTTTTAACTTTTACCGTTGTCAACTCTGGATCGATTAACCTAGAAAAGGCTATATCGTCGTAACCAACTACCGAAACATTTTGTGGAACCTTTAGATTATTTTCTTTCAAAGCTTTGATCGCCCCGTAAGCTATTAGATCGTTGTAGCAAAATATTCCGTCGAATTCTTCTTTTTTTCTGATCATTTCTATCGTTTTATCGTATCCTGCTTTAACGTGGTAACCTTCGTGTATCCCTTCACATATCTTGATATCATCCTCGAAAAAAGTTAAACCTTTCTCCTTTAAAGCCTTTTTATAACCCTGAAGCCTTCCATATGATGCAGAGTTATATAGTTGATCGGTGATCATTTTTATCTTTTTACACCCTTTTTCAATAAGATATTTGGTTGCAAGATATCCCCCTTTTACTTCATCACTGAATATCTCATCCACATTCCAACCATCTATTTCTCTACCTACAAGTACAATGGGGAAGTGCTCTTTTATCAGTTCCTGTATATCTTCATAACTCTTTTGCATTGGAAAAAGAAGAATACCATCAACTCTCCTTTCTAAGAGCGTTTTTAAAAACTTTTCTTCGTTTTCGTATAAACCTTCAGAGTTCATAATTATTATTTGATAATTATTCTCCCGTGCTGCTTTATCAATACCTTTGAATACTTCAGAGAAGAAAGGGTTGGAACTATCCGGCATGATTACTCCAATTGTATGAGTTACGTTGGATTTGAGCATGGTAGCGTATATGTTTTTAACATAGCCTAATTCTTGGGCAATTTTTTCGATCTTTTCTTTTGTTTGTGGGTTTATATCTGGTTTATCGTTTAAAGCCCTTGATACAGTGTTGACAGAAACCCCTGCTTTTTCAGCGATATCTTTAATGGTTACAAAACTACTTCGACTTATTTTTATCACCTCTTTTAATGTTAACGTTAACGGTATCAATTCAATTTTACACCAAAAACCAAAAAAATCAAAATGATTTTTTTGTGGTACAATTTTTGTAGAACAATTAAAAGAACAAAATAGATCATGGATTTCATCTGGTTAAAAACTTATCGAACGATTTGTTTGTTATCACTGCTTACTTCACAGATACGATCAAAAGAGGTGAAATTTTATGGGAAAAGAAATAAAAATTTGGTATGACAAAGAGGGAGATTATTTGGAAATAATTTTTGAAAAGAAAGCTGGTTATTTCAGAGAAACAGAAAACGATGCGGTAATGGAAAAAATAGATGAAGAAGGAAACATCATTGGCTTTTCCATACTCAAAGTGAGTTCTTTGGAAGATAAGCCTTTATCAATAGTTCTTAAAAACCATTTAGTTTAATTACTTCGAGGAAATTCCAGTTAAATACCCTACGTTCTAAAATAAGGTCTAGGAGCATTCAATGAGCAGATTTAATCATCTTTCAAAAAAATCAAAATGATTTTTTGTTGACAAAAGAAGATTTTTTGTGTATAATATATATGTAAATTGCATATATATGAAAGGAGGTAATTTTATGCCTTTTTTAGATGGAACCGGACCTAGAGGTTTAGGCCCAATGACGGGTAGAGGTTTAGGAAGATGCAGTGGTTTTTATGGTAGAGGTTACGGTTATGGTGCAAGAGGATTCGGAAGAGGTTTCGGCTACGGTAGAGGTTATGGTTACGGTCCAAGAGTCTACGGCGGATGGGCAGGAGCGTATTATCCACCGTCTTATCCTGTAGGAAGTGACAAGGCTTTTTTAGAATCCCAAAGAGAGTATTTAAAAAACGAATTAAACTACATTGAAGGAATCCTGAAAGAAACAGACGATAGCCAGAAAAAAGACGAGTAAATTTAATATTAGGGCACAACTCAGTTTTAGATTAAAAATGAGTTGTGCCTGCTTTTATGCATCATATGTACATTACAACGGTTGAAGGAGAGATCAATTTGCCATTGAAGATAGCCATTTTGAGTGGAAAAGGAGGAACCGGGAAAACTACCGTATCAACAAATTTAGCCAAAGTTCTTTCAAAAAATATGAAAGTTTTGCTTTTAGATGCGGATGTTGAAGAGCCTAATGACCATTTATTCTACAACGTCATATTCGAAGAAGAAAAAAGTGTGGATGTACTCATACCAAAAGTAAATAAAGAAACATGCATCCTGTGTGGACTGTGTGCAAAAGAGTGCCAGTTTGGTGCTATTAATGTCTTTGAAAAAGGAGTATTCGTTTTTCAAAATTTATGTCACGGTTGTGGCGTTTGTTCTGAAATTTGTCCAGTAAGAGCTATCGATGAAGAACCTAAAAGCTTAGGAAAATTAAGATTTGGAAAGACAGATTATTTTGATTTTGGTATGGGGCTTTTGAATATAGGAGAACCCTCCGGTGTAAGGATTATTAGAGAATTGAAGAAATATATTTCGGATGACTACGATGTAACTATAATCGATGCCCCTCCTGGTACTTCTTGTCCAGTTGTGGAAGTTTTACAGAAGGTAGATTTTGCTGTTTTAGTAACTGAATCATCTCCTTTTGGATTACACGATTTAAAACTTGCAATATCGTTAGTTAAAGAAATGGAAATCCCTTACGGAGTGGTAATCAATCGCTACGATCCTGCATTTGCCGAGCTAACAGAGTACCTTGAGGGAGAAAAAATTCCTCTACTTATGAAAATCGATTTTGATAAGAAAATAGCTAAATGGTACTCGGAGGGGAAATTGATCGTAGATCAATCAGAAGAATTGCTCAGAAGTTTTGAACTTTTGTATGAAAATATAACAGAGGTGTTCGCATGAAGCAAATAGCTATAATTAGCGGAAAAGGTGGAACTGGAAAGACAACATTATCTGCTTCTTTAAGCTACCTTTTCCAAAATCCCGTAATGAGTGATTGCGATGTTGATGCATCTAACCTTCATTTGTTGTTATCTCCTGTTGAGTTAAACCAAAGCTATGAATACTATGGTGGGAAAAAAGCTGAAATAGATTATGAAAAATGCACTAATTGTGGTATTTGTAAAGACAAATGCAGATTTGAGGCAATAGATTTTCAACAGGGTAGTTACGTTATTAACGAATATGCGTGTGAAGGTTGCAAGCTTTGTGTACTCACCTGTCCCGAAAAGGCGATAAAACTTGTAGAAAATTTAGCTGGATATTATTATGAATCAAAATGTCCAAAAGGGGTTTTGGTACATGGCGATTTGAATCCGGGGGAAGAAACTTCGGGAGGTTTGGTAGCTGAGATAAGAAAAAAGTCTTTTTCTGTGGGTGAAAGTTTAAAAAAAGATGTTATCATAATAGATGGTGCTCCTGGCATAGGATGCCCTGCAACATCGTCTGTAGCTGGTGTAAACTACGCTATTATAGTTACCGAACCTACCCTTTCAGGATTTCACGACCTTCAAAGAGCGGTTGAAACTTTAAAGAAAATGAGAGTGAAGTTTGGTGTAGTAATCAATAAATTTGATTTAAATGAATTTGTGAGTTCTTCCCTGGAGGAATGGTGTTTTTCTGAAAATATAGATTTTTTAGGAAAGATACCTTTCGATGAAATGGTGAATTTAGCCACTAGAGAAGCCAAACCAATAATCTTGTACGAAGATTCTATTTCATCAAAGTACATAAAATCTATATATCAAAAAATCCTACAAATACTTTTTAATAAATAGAGAGGTGTGTAAAAATGAAAATTGCAGTTCCAGCTAAAGAAAAAACATTTGAATCCGAATTAGACGAAAGATTTGCAAGAGCAGCTTACTTTTTAGTTTACGATACAGAAGATGAAAGTTATGAATTTTTTTCTCCTGACAATAGCCAGGAACACGGGGTAGGAACAAAAATTGTGAACGAACTTTCAGATCAAGGAATAGATGCAGTAATTTCCAAAAATCTTGGAGAAAATGCTTTAACAGCTTTAAAAGCGGCAAATATTAAAGCTTACATAGCTTCAGATGGCAACGTCCAAGAAAATATCGATCTTTTGAAATCAGAAAAACTGCAAGAATTCTAAAAAGGTTACAAGATGGGGAGCAGGGTGAAGCCTTACAATACCTTTCCTTATGGGTGGGCTGCGGGGCGAAGGGGCGCTAAATAAAGTTTCTAAAGACACTAAATTTAAAACTACGGGAGGGAAAAAATGAAGATAGCTATTCCATTGATAGAAAATATAGGTGAAAATTCAAGAATCAGTGAACATTTTGGGCACGCTCCTTATTTTGCCTTTGTGGATTTGAATGAAAATAAAGAATATAGCTATGAAATAGAAAAGAACCCTTTAGAAAACCATTCACCAGGAGAAATCCCTCAATACATGCATGAAAAAGGGGTAGAATTAATGGTAGTCAGAGGGATTGGAATGAAAGCCATATATGCTTTTGAAAATCTTAATATTCAGGTTATAAGAGGGGTAGATGGAACTTTAAAAGAAATAATTGAAGCATTAGCTTCTAACAATTTAAAAGATCAAGATTATACGGTGAAATCGAAATTTCATGATCAAGGAGTTTAAAGAATGTCTGCTTACCAAAGAGGTAGAGGAAAAGGGTGGAGAGGCAAGGGTAGATTTTTAGCCAATTTTATTCTTTTAATCATTGCCGAAAACCCAACTTATGGTTATGAAATTGCCAATAAATTGGATGAAATGGGTGTGGAAACAATCGAAGGTATTGGTCAGATGGGCAGGATATACAGAATACTTTCAGAGTTAGAGGGTAGCGGATATATAACTTCAAGTTGGGATACTTCTAAGAGTCCCCCTGTGAAGGTTTACACAATAACGCCAATGGGATTGGAGTATCTCAGATACGCTCTTGAGGGTATTAAGATGGAATCAGAAGTTCTTGATACCTTCATTGACAAATGTGAAAAGATCCTTAACAGAAAAGAATAACTTGACTTTTAAAAATACCATTGGGAGGGTTTAATTATGCGAAGAGAAGGAGGAGGCATGGGTGGCGGAGGTTTTTGTGTTTGTGTAAAATGTGGGTATAAAAAACCTCATACACCAGGCGTTCCATGTCAAGATGAAAGATGTCCAAATTGCGGAAGCGTTTTATTACGTGAGGGTTCATATCATTATAATCAAGCAAAAGAGGTTTTAGAAAAGAAAAGAAAAAAGAACTCAGACGAAAAAAATAATCTCAATTAAATACCTAAAATATTGAAGGCGCCTTTTTCTAGGCGCCTTTTATAATTCTGTATTATTAAATTAAAAAGTTAAGTCCAAATTTCTGTTCTTTATTTCATTTTTAATCTCCTCAATGAAACGTTCTTTTGAAACATTTTCTATGGTATCGCCCTTTCGAGTTCTTATATTTATAGTATCTGAGTTCATTTCTTTTTCTCCAAAAACTATCATATATGGCACTTTTTTCATCTGTTCATTTCTTATCTTGTATCCCACAGTAGCATCAGAATCATTTACGTAAACCCTGATACCTTCTTGTTCTAGAACACGAGAAAATTTTTTGGCTTCTTCATTGAATTTTTCAGAAACTGGAAGGATCGATACTTGAACAGGAGAAAGCCAAGTTGGAAACTCTCCAGCAAAGTTTTCTATTAAAATACCAAAGAATCTCTCTAAAGATCCAAATATTGCTCTATGAATCATAACTGGCCTCTTTTGTTCATCGTTTTCATCTGCGTATACCATCTCAAACCTTTCAGGCATCTGAAAATCAAGCTGAATCGTGGTACATTGCCATTTTCTTCCAAGCGAATCTGTAACGTTAAAGTCTATTTTGGGACCATAGAAAGCCCCTTCTCCTTCGTCTATTCTATATTCCATATTGCTCTTTTCTAATGCCTTTTTCAAAGCATCTGTAGCCCTTTCCCAACTTTCAATATCTCCCATATGATCTTCGGGCATCGTACTTAAGATGGCTTCATATTTAAAACCAAATGTTGAAAATATTTCGTTTGTTAGCTGTATAACTTTTATTATTTCTTCTTCCATTTGTGACGGCATGCAGAATATATGAGCATCATCTTGAGTAAAAGCTCTGACTCTAAAAAGGCCATGTAAAACCCCGCTTCTTTCGTAGCGATGAACTTTACCAAATTCAAACAATCTTATTGGTAAGTCCCTGTAACTGACGAAGTTGTTTTTATATATCAATATATGCCCTGGGCAATTCATCGGTTTGACAGCCATAGGCATATCTTCTTTCTCCGTGAAAAACATGTTCTCTTTGTAATGATCCCAATGTCCAGATTGATGCCATAATTTGATATTCATGATTTGAGGCGTTTCTACCTCTACGTATCCATATTTTTTATGAACTTGCCGGGAGTAAGACATCAATTCATTTAGAACAATCCTACCATTTGGCAGAAAAAAAGGCATACCAGGAGCCATCTCAGATTGTAACATGAATAAATTCAATTTTGGACCTAATTTTCTGTGGTCTCTTCTTTTCGCCTCTTCAATCATGTTTAAGTAATCATCAAGTTGTTCCTTTTTGGGAAAGGCGGTACCATATATTCTTTGGAGCATCTTGTTCTTTTCGTCTCCCCGCCAATAAGCCCCAGATACGGATAGAAGCTTAAAGTATTTAACGTACCCGGTAGAAGGGAGATGAGGTCCCCTGCATAGATCATAGAAATCCCCTTGAAAATAAACTGAAATAGTGTCTTCTTCTAATCCCTCTATTAATTCCAGTTTATAAGGTTGATCCTTAAATAATTCTATAGCCTCTTTTTTACTTACTTCTTTTCTAATAATTTTTATATCTTCTTTTATAATCCGTTTCATTTCCTCTTCTATTTTTGGAAAATCTTCCTCTGAAAGGTTGTACCCTTCAATATCAAAATCGTAGTAAAAACCGTTTTCAATAACCGGCCCTATAGCTAGTTTGACTCTATCCTTCCCAAAAACCCTTACCACCGCCTGAGCCATTATATGAGCCATCGTATGTCGATATATTTTTGAGGCTATTTCATCATCCAAAGTTATTAATTTAATAGTCGAATCCTGCACTATAGGGTTATTCAAATCTTTTAATTCACCGTTAATTTCTGCAGCTATGGCCTTTCTGTACAGCCCTTCGGATATACCTTTAGCAATTTCTGCAGGGGTAATTCCGTCTTTAAATTCTTGAACAGACTCATCTGGAAAAGTTATTTTCACCATTTAATCACCTCTAACAATAATTTAATTTATAAGGTCAAACTTTCAAGTTTTTCTATTAGATCTTTTTCTAGTAACTTATCTATTATTTCATCTAAATCTCCGTCTAGAATTTCGTTTATTCTATGAGTGGTATAGGGAATTCTATGATCTGTAACCCTGTTTTGTGGGAAATTGTATGTTCTTATTTTTTCGCTTCGCTGTGCGGTACCTATCTGTGATTTTCTCTCTTGGATAAGTTGAGATTGCTGCTCTTCTAACTTTATCTCAAAAAGTTTTGCTCTTAGTATATTTAAAGCTTTTTCTTTATTTTGATGTTGGGATCTTTCATTTTGACAAGTCACAACGATCCCAGTCGGTAGATGGGTTATTCTAACTGCAGAATCCGTTTTGTTAACGTACTGACCACCCGCCCCACTTGCCCTATACGTATCTATTCTGAGATCATTCTCGTTTATTTGAACATCTATATCCGTTGCTTCCGGTAACACTGCAACGGTGGCAGTCGAGGTGTGTATCCTTCCAGAAGATTCTGTTTGAGGTACCCTTTGTACCCTATGCACACCGCTTTCGTATTTCAACCTTCTGTAAGCACCTTGACCTTTTATTTTTAGTATGGCGGTTTTAATTCCACCAAGTTCGTTTTCGTTTAGATCAAGAACTTCATATTTCCAATTTTTTCTTTCAGCATACCGTAGATACATTCTCATTAACTCAGAAGCAAAAAGGCCCGCTTCATCACCACCTGTACCAGCTCTTAACTCCATGATGATATTTCTTTCATCGTACTCATCTTGAGAAACTAAACCTTCTATGATTTTTTTTCTTGTTTTTTCTTGTTTTTCCTCCAAATCTTGGAGCATTGACTGATATTCTTCTTCAGAGACTTCGTTACTTTCATACATTTCTTTTAACGCTTTTATGTCTTGTAAACTTTGTTCGTAACTCTCAAATAGTACATTTAATTCTGAGAGTCTAGAATGCTCCTGCCCTAATTTTTTTAATTTTTCGATATCGTTAGTAATATCTGGATCACTTAGTTGTTTTTCTAGTTCTTTAATTTTTTTCTTTACTTCTTCTCTAAAATCTAATATATTCAACTTTCTCACCTTTTCTATTATATCATTTTTTTCTTTATTTGTTTTAGAGCCATTTTGACCCATTATCTACTCTTTGAATTTGAAAATTATTTTATTTCAAAACCTGTTTTAGCGCCCCTTCGCCCC
>NZ_AZRJ01000036.1:0-1215 GCF_002895495.1 Petrotoga sp. HWHPT.55.6.3
ATTCATAATGTTCTAAAAACTCTTTCCTTATTCTCATTTGCGAAGCAAATGACGTTGTGTATTATCCTACCTTTAAGGAATACTTTTGCTGCATCGTGCAAAGCGTTTTATTTGTAATGATCTAAAAATTCTTTCCTTATTCTCGTTTGCCCCGCAAACGACGTCCTACGCAAATGACGATCAACCTCAAGATAAACAAAAAACCGCCTAGATTAACTTCCAATAAACTAATATTTATCTATTTAACCTATAACAGAAAATGATATAAAAAAACGTCTGTCGACCTCCAATAAGGTAAAAAACCCAGGGGATCGACAGACAAGTGTTAAAAGTCACAAGGCTTGTTCCATAAGCCTTTGAATTGATTTTTAACATTTCCTCAAAGTTTTGCTTGACAAATGTAATTTTTTATGATACACTTTTTATCGTGAACCTATGGGTGTCTATCCTACCTTTAAGGAATAAAAACCATCAAACTCTTCATGCTCTTTCTGATATTTCTCAAGTGTCTATCCTACCTTTAAGGAATAAAAACACTCATCAATGAGTTGGTAAAAAGCTTCATCAAATTTGGTGTCTATCCTACCTTTAAGGAATAAAAACATTTTGTTCAAATCAATATTATCATCACCTTTGCCAGTGTCTATCCTACCTTTAAGGAATAAAAACAGGTTATTGATACTCTGTTATATTCGACACCTAAGACAGTGTCTATCCTACCTTTAAGGAATAAAAACCTTCCTCCTACTAGTTGGGCGACATATAGTACGTCGGTGTCTATCCTACCTTTAAGGAATAAAAACATGGCAGATACACAATTTTCAGAGAACACTTCTTCCCGAGTGTCTATCCTACCTTTAAGGAATAAAAATAAGGAATAAAAACAAAAAAAGAGGAAGCGTGTTCATTCCTCTTCAAGACTGAAGTGTCTATCCTACCTTTAAGGAATAAAAACACTCCAAACCACGCTCCAAGATAGTTAGTAAAATCAGTGTCTATCCTACCTTTAAGGAATAAAAACGCAGGTTTGGTATAGACGTCAATTTCACAGAAGCAGAGTGTCTATCCTACCTTTGAGGAATAAAAACTGATACTCCCGTTCCAAAATGTACCTACTATAAACGGGATGTATATCCTACCTCTAAGGAATAAGTTTTGCTGCTTTATGCAAAACGCTCTTTCATAATGTTTTAAAAATAATTTCCAAATCCTCAT
>NZ_AZRJ01000037.1:0-1910 GCF_002895495.1 Petrotoga sp. HWHPT.55.6.3
TTTTTCTATCAACCTTTTGGTTAGTTCCATATCGAATGCCTCCATTTTTTCCTTGCCTCCTTCCAAAAGAGTCAAGGATATGATATCATTTCAAAGACATCGAATTATGATCTAACCAATCTTTTTCACGGACATGTAATATTATCTAATGCGTTTGCTTGACAAATGTAATTTTTTATGATACACTATTTTTGCTACCTTATGCAAAAATGGCTTCTTTGCAATGCCTTAGAATCAATTTCCATATTCTCATTTGCGCAGCAAATGACGTTTGTGTATTAGCCTACCTTTAAGGAATAAAAACTTCGGAAGAATCCAAATATTTCTTAGAAATTCTCATGTGTCTATCCTACCTTTAAGGAATAAAAACTAACCTACCCCATTCTCGTAGTTAGCTACATTAATCATGGTGTCTACTCTACTTTTAAGGAATAAAAACTTGATTTGGAAAAGCAAAGATTAGATGCCGAATTGGTGTCTACTTTACCTTTAAGGAATAAAAACGAGGCACACACATAGGTGGAACTTCCATACGTTGTTATATAGTATATATCCTACCTTTAAGGAATAAAAACGTGCATCCCAATCTTCCTCAATAAATATTCTTCTTGCTTGTGTCTATCCTACCTTTAAGGAATAAAAACTAGAAAGATCAAGAAGATGACTTAGGCTTTTGTGATACAAGTATATATCCTACCTTTAAGGAATAAAAACGCTCCCTCCGGGAGTCGCCCCCCGACTAACTGGGCGGTATATATCCTACCTTTAAGGAATAAAAACTTTGATTCTTTATAAGTGGCAGGAACTTCTCTGCCAGACGTGTCTATCCTACCTCTAAGGAATAAAAACTCCTCTAAAAACTTTTTAGTAATTACACAAGACTCAGGTATATATCCTACCTTTAAGAAATAATTTTGCCGATCTGTGCAAAAAGATTTTTCGCCATGTTTTAGAAACTTTTTCCTATCCTCGTTTGCCCTGCAAACGACGCGTGTGTCTTAGCCTACCTTTAAGGAATACTTTTGCTGATCTGTGCAAAAAGATTTTTTCATAATGTTTTAGAAACTTTTTCCTATCCTCGTTTGCCACGCAAACGACGCGTGTGTCTAGCCTACCTTTAAGGAATAAAAACCTCCAAATCCATCAGAGTTTTGATAAAATGGAATTCCATGTATCTATCCTACCTTTAAGGAATAATTTTGCCGCCTTTTGCAAAACGCTTTTCATAATGCTTTATAAACAATTTCCTATTCTCATTTACGAAGCAAATAAACAATTCTTCGGCCCCTATAACTTCACTTTAAACAAATAAGCAGATCGGTTTAACTTCCAACTAACTAATATTTACTTATTTAACCTAAACCAGAAAAAGATATAAAAAAATGTCTGTCGACCTCCAATAAGGTAAAAAACCCAGGGGATCGACAGACAAGTGCTAAAACTCACAAGGTTCGTTCCATAAGCCCTTGAATCGATTTTTAACAATTTCTCAAAGTTTTGCTTGACAAATGTAATTTTTTATGATACACTTTTTATCGTGAACCTATGGGTATCTATCCTACCTTTAAGGAATAAAAACCTCAAATACTGCATATCATAACCTCCTTTTATCTTAGTGCCTATCCTACCTTTAAGGAATAAAAACTAGGCTACCCCTAACACCTGAGCGGTGTCCGGGTGACTTGTATCTATCCTACCTCTAAGGAATAAAAACAAGATATATGTGCATTCCTCTTTGGGGTCGAACTGAAAGTATCTATCCTACCTCTAAGGAATAAAAACAAATTTTTAAAATCAGTGCTTTGATGTTCTAATTTGTATGTATCTATCCTACCTTTAAGGAATAAGTTTTGCTGCTTTATGCAAAACGCTCTTTCATAATGTTTTAGAAATAATTTCCAAATCCTCAT
>NZ_AZRJ01000038.1:0-2060 GCF_002895495.1 Petrotoga sp. HWHPT.55.6.3
GTAGAGCCAAAAATATAAAATGCCCTCCTGAGTTTGACAGTTACAAAAACGTAAGAATTCTAAAACAGGCATGAATAATTGCAAAAAAGCGTTTTTTGCTTTCTCTGTTTTTCAAAAGTGTCACTACATGCCTTTCTTTTCCTTTATTTATCAGTGTTTTAGACTTACGCTTTTGCTTTGCTCCTTTCTAATCCTTTATTTTCCTCATTTTGGCCCTGTAGTTTCAGTTTCTCTATGAATTCCTCATATGGGGTTACCACTTTTGGAATTGGTATATTAAGTATCTTCAATATCTTTTGAGCTAAAAGATTCATGTTGGTTCTAATGGCAAAATGCTGTTCGTTGGTTTTAATATCTATGTATTCCATGTTTTTAATCGCTTCTCTTATCTTTTCGTGTGAGTATTCTATATTGTTTCTTTCAAGTTCTAATTCAAGTGTTCTTTGCATTATGTAAGATACGAAACTCATCACTATGTGTCCCTTTATCCTTTTCTGTGTCCAATGAAATATCGGTCTTGTTTCAAGATAATTCTTTAGTGTTCTGAAACTTTCTTCCACTTTCCACAAGGTATGGTATTGCTCTAATATCTGTTTTGGATTCAATTGTGTGTTTGTTATTATTCCATAGTATCCGTCATATTTTTCGTCTTTTTCTATCTTTTCGATATCAAGTGTATAATCTACTTCGTTCTTCGTCTTTAAGTACTTTTTTGCACCTCTTTTGCTTTTTGATTCTATTTCCCCATCTTTCAACATTTTCTTCGCTTTTTCAATCAATCTAATCCTGTCTTTTCTATCTTTTTCGGCCCTTTCCTTTGAATGTATTATGAGTAATCTTTTCCCTTCGTATTCTATTTCTCTGTATTCAATCCCTTTTGATATTTCAGTGAACTCCCCATCGAATATATCTACCTTTTTTAACTGTTTTATCGATTTACCAACTATGAATTCGTAATCGGAATTCTCTACTATTTCCATATTGGTTCTACTCATCATCCCCCTATCAGAAACCACTATTACCTTTCCCAACTGATATCTATTTTTCATTGCCTCTATCGTATCTTTGAACGTATGTCCTTCAAACGTGTTACCTGGATATATATCAAAACTAACTGGCATCCTATCCCTATCTATCGACATCCCTAAAACCACCTGTGATTCGTTGAACTTCTTATCTTTAGAATATCCCATTTGTAGTAACTCGTTCGTTTGTTGTGTCTCAAAGGCTAACGTCGTTACATCGTAAAACACTAAATCTACTACAGAATTGAATAAACTTATCCTTTGATCGTACAGATGTTTCTCCAACTCTTCCTTCTTTTGCGCTAACACATCTAGCGTCCTGTACATCCATTGTAAGGCTATCCCTTCTTCGTCCGTTTCTGCCTCATCTATTCTTTTGAATCCATAATAATCTAATTCTTTGAATATTCCCAACTTGCTTTTCGGTTCTATTATTCTGTTCATAACCATTATTTTCAACAAATCCTCCACATCGAATCTTATCTTTTTATCCATCTTTTCAAAGAACTTATCCATCTCATACCTTTCAAACAATCTATCCACTATTACCTTTATCCCATAATTCTTCTTATCAGGTGCTTCCTCAACATTATTCAAATTCACATAACCTTTTATATCATATATCTGTACGAGTTTTTTAATAATATTTTTCACTTCTTCTTCACTGATCGTATCGATTCTACCCAAATTAGCAATTATCTTTTGTTTATTCTTACCGTTTTCACGATAACTTTCCACTATTCTTAAGTATTCTTTCCCTTGATTGTTTTTTACGGTTCTAACATACATCCAAATCATCTCCCAACTTCATAATGTCTTTAATATTATACCACAAAACTATTATGAAGTCAAGAGAATAATATAATTAGAGAAGAAAAAAGTGTCACTACAGTAAAAGAATTTTTTCAAAAAAATAGGTGTTTTATCCCCTCAAACCCGCTTTCTTCCGTTTGGTTTATTGAAAAAGCATCTCCCAACTGTCAAACTCAGGAAAAGGTGAATTTTTGAAAACTAAAGAAGAAATAGCTCAAGATC
>NZ_AZRJ01000039.1:0-10961 GCF_002895495.1 Petrotoga sp. HWHPT.55.6.3
AAGGGTGGGGAGCGGGGCAAAGGGGCGCTATAAATAAAGATTCTTAAGACAGTAGTCAACAATACTAAAAGGGGGAATACTTTTATGAAAACACTTTTATTGAAAAATGGATACATTTATCCTATTTCCAGGGAACCTTTTGTCGGAGATATTTTGATAGAAGATGGCATAATCAAGCAAATAGGGGAAGATCTGCAGGTTAAAGCAGACGAGGTAATAGATGCAACAAATAAGTATATCTTTCCAGGATTTATCGATGCTCATTCCCATATTGGTTTGTTTGAAGAAGGTGTTGGAGCTTCTTACCAAGATGGAAATGAAGCGACAGACCCTGTTACCCCACAAGTTAGGGCGATTGATGCTTTCTATCCGGAAGACGCTGCTATAAAAAGAGCTCTATCTGGGGGAGTAACAACAGTGATGATAGTACCAGGTAGTGCGAACCCTATTGGAGGTCAGGGGGCCATAGTGAAGTTAAACTCTCAAATAACCGATGAAGCTGTTTTAAGAGAACCTGCTGGTCTTAAAATGGCTTTGGGAGAAAATCCTAAAAGAGTTTATGGCTCTTACAACAAAACCCCATCTACTAGGTTAGGAAACGCTGCAGTAATAAGAGATTATTTTACAAAAGTTAGAAACTATATTGAAAAGAAAAAATCCGCAGAAAAAGAAGGGAAAGCTTTTACTGAGACAGATATCAAATTTGAAATTGGTGAGAAAGTTTTAAATAGGCAAATTCCAGCAAGGATTCATGCACACAGAAAAGACGATATTTTAACGGCGATTAGGTTATCTGAAGAATTTGGGTTTGACCTTGTCATTGAACATGCAACAGAGGCTTATAAAATCCCTGATTTTATTAAAGAGAAAAATATTCCATTGATCTTGGGACCTTTGCTCGGCTTTAGAACGAAATTGGAAACAAGGGATATGCGGTTTGAGTCGATAAAAATAATTAATGAAAAGGGAATCTTGGCTGCATTGATGTCAGATCATCCAGTAACTCATTTAGAACACGTTTCAATACAAGCAGCTACTGCTTTAAGATATGGCGCCAAAGAAGAAGACTTGCTAAAAATGTTAACAATAAATCCAGCTAAAATTCTAAAGATAGAAGAACGTTTAGGAACGATTGATGAAAACAAGGATGCGGATTTGGTGTTGTGGAGTGGTCATCCTTTTGACCCCAGAAGCGTTGTTGAAAAGACGTTGATAAACGGAACTGTGGTTTATGAATTATAAAATTACTTGCTAATTTTGTGCTAATTGACCATAATCACCCATTATTGTCTATTTTTGCCTATAAACTACTCTCCTGAAGATTGAAAAAAATTTCATAGTGAGTTACTATATATAATAGTAGTTATCTTTTAAAGGAGAGTGAAAAAATGAAGGCTATTGAAAAATCGAAACCAGGAAAAGGATTATCCTTAATGGAAGTAGAAGAAACATCTTTACAATCTCCACACGATGTAAAGATTAAAATTTTGAAAGTATCAATATGTGGGACTGATGTACATATTTACGAATGGAATGATTGGGCAAAAGACCGAATTAAGCAATTCCCACAAATCGATGGCCATGAATTTGTTGGAAGGGTAATCGAAGTTGGAAATGAAGTTAAAAGCGTTAAACCTGGAGATTTAGTTGTTTCAGACAGTCATATACCTTGTGGTTATTGTCATCAGTGTAGAACAGGAAATATGCATGTATGCCAGAATTTAAAGATCTTAGGAGTAGATAGAGATGGCGTTTTTTCTGAATACGCCGTTCTACCAGATACAGTTTTGATAAAAATCGACGAAAGTATACCTTTAAAATATGCATCTGTGATGGAACCTTTGGGAAATGCGATTTTTACAACAACTGCAGCCGATCTTAGAGGTAAAGTAGTTTTAATTGCCGGAGCGGGACCTATTGGCGCTATGGCGATAGAAATTGCCAAATTATCCGGAGCAGCTTTCATTATAGTAAGTGAACCTTCTGATTACAGGATCAATATGGCAAAATCTTTAGGGGCTGATTTAGTTATAAATCCGAAGGAGAAGTCTGTAGTTGAAGAAGTATTAAAAATAACCTCTGGATTGGGAGCAGATGTCTTTCTTGAAATGTCAGGAAATGAAAACGCTCTGAACGATGGTATAAAATCATTAAAAAGCACAGGAGTGGCATCTATCTTAGGGGTTTATCCTGAAAGCAAGATAAAGTTTGAAATGAATACCGCAGTTTTTAAAAATCTTACTATTCACACGATTACTGGAAGAAAGATGTTTGAAACGTGGTATATGGCTATAAACTGGCTGAAATATCATAAATTGGATTTAAGTAAAGTCGTTACGCATGAATTTGACTTTGAAAATTTTGAAGAAGCTTTCGAATTGATGGCCAGTGGGAAAAGCGGTAAGATAGTTTTAAACGTTACAAAAGAGGAGGAGGTTTGATTATGGATTTTTATGAACAATTGAGAGAAGAGTTGAAAAAGCTCGAAGACTCTGGTTTACTTATCACCATAAGAACACTTGAAAGTGCACAAGGCGCTTGGATCAATATCAATGGTAAAAAGGTTTTAAATATGTGTTCTAACAATTATTTGGGTTTGGCAAACAACGAAAGGCTTAAAGAAGCTGCTATTAATGCGATTAAAAACTGGGGTGTAGGTCCAGGTGCAGTTAGAACAATAGCTGGGACTATGAAGATTCACGAAGAATTAGAAAAAAAGCTAGCGGAATTCAAAAAAGTAGAGGCAACTCTCGTTGTTCAATCTGGATTTAACGCAAATCAAGCTGTTATTCCTACTATAACAAATGAGGAAGATGGTATTTTATCAGATGAACTTAATCACGCAAGCATAATAGATGGGGTTAGGTTATCGAAGGCAAAAAGATACATATGGAAACATAAAGACTTAAACTCCTTGGAAGAGCAATTGGTTAAGGCACAAAAAGATAATTGTAGAAGAAAATTAATTATAACTGATGGTGTTTTTAGCATGGATGGAGATATTGCACCTCTTCCAGGAATTGTGGAACTAGCCAAAAAATATGATGCTTTAGTAATGGTGGATGATGCACATGGAGAAGGAGTATTAGGAGAAAACGGTAGGGGAATAGCGGATCATTTCAATTTGACGGACGAAGTGGATATAGAAATTGGAACTTTATCTAAAGCCTTTGGAGTTGTGGGTGGATTCGTCGCAGGTAAAAAGATATTAATCGATTATTTAAAACAACAAGCAAGACCATTTCTATTCTCTAGTTCTTTGTCACCAGCAGAAACGGCTGCAGCTTTAGAAGCAACGAAAACACTTTATGAATCTAATGAGTTAGTAAAAAAACTTTGGGATAACGCCAAATATTTTCAAAGTAAGCTAAAAGAAATGGGGTATGATATCGGAGTTACTGAAACCCCTATAACCCCGGTTATGATCTATGATGAAAAGAAAACAAAAGAATTTAGCTCAAAACTATATGAAGAAGGTATTTTTGCATCTAGCATAGTTTACCCCACCGTTCCAAAAGGGAAAGCCAGAATAAGGGTAATGATAAGTGCTTTACACAGTACAGAAGACTTAGACTATGCTTTAAGTAAATTTGAAAAAATAGGTAAAAGTTTTGGTGTTCTATAAATTGTTGTGTAATTTTTAAATTTTTATGATATAATAAATAAGAAAATGTTTTTTGTAATTTCAATAATTTTAAATTTAGAAATTAGATTTAAAGTAAGTTTTAGAGATTCTATAGGTAGTAAAATATATAAAGATAGGAGGGATTGTGGTGAAATCAAAAATTGTTTTGGTATTGGTGTTAACAGTATCTCTTTTTGCGATGGCTTCTTTAACCCTTGATTGGGGAAGAGTATACACCCTTGGTGGATCTCAGGAGATCTTCGATGTAAAATCTACAGATGAGGGGGTATATCTTTTTGGATACACCAATGAAAAAGGATTCAACGAAGATATTTTAATTTTGGAATTCGATCAAGAGGGTAACGTAGTTTATGAAAACAAGTTAGGTGGAAATTACAACGATTGGGCAAATCAAGGAATTTTAACTTCTGATGGTGATATGCTCTTGGTTGGAACATCGAATTCTTACGGAAGTGATTCAGATTTCTACGTTTCAAAAATAGGTAACAACAAATTCTCTACGAACATTAATAAACTAGGTAACGACAAAGGTTCAGCTGTTGTAGAAGTAGAGGATGGCTATGTTGTAGTAGGCTATGGTTCCGATCCTGATACATTAAACATGCGAGGAAAAATGGTAAAATTGAATAAAGAAGGAAAAGTTGTATTTGAAAAGTGGCTTCCTTACTTTGTTGCTGGCTCTGATACTAAACCTTTGAGTATTCAAAAAACTTCAGACGGTAATTTCATCATTGCAGGCACGGTAGTACAATTATTTGAAAATAAGACCCAATTTTATCTGGCTAAGGTTGATCCCAATGGAGAAGAAATCTGGACCAAAGTTTTTGCTCCAAGAGATTATGCTAGAGGCTTCGATGTTAAAGAAGTATCTGGAGGCTACGTAGCAGTTGGTTATGAAGGTTCATGGGATTCAAAATGGTCAGATATCTATGTTGTAAAGGTTAACCCAGAGGGACATATTTTGTGGGAAAGTTTTTATGGAGATGTAGAAAGTGATCACGGTTATTCAGTTGCCGTAGGTCCAAATGGAAATATATACGTTGCGGGATACGTTACAACCCTGAACGGTGACAAAGATTTTGCTATACTTGAATACGATAATAACGGTAATTTGTTAAGTGAAAAATCTCTCGGTGGATACGGCGATGATGTCGCTTATGCCCTCGATATTGATGATAATGGAAACCTCTATGTTGCAGGATATTCTCAATCATCAGATATAGGTGCAGATGCTGAGAAAGATGTCTTTATATTAAAATACACCGTAAGATAAATTTTTAAACCGCCCCCTGTCCTATTGGGGCGGTTTTTATTTTAACTACCTTATTTTATCTTTTTGCTTCAAATAAATTCTTAAGTTTATAGCATCAGCCGGATTTATGCCAGGTATCCTTAAGAGTTGTCCAAAAGTTTCTGGCTTAATTTTTTTCAATTTTTCTTTAGCTTCATAGGCAATGTTGTTAATTTTGTCATATTCTATATCGCTTGGTATCTTTTCCTTTTCGAGCTCTTTCATTTTTGCGATCTCATCTTGCATCCTTTGAAAATATCCGTTATATTTGAAGTGAATGTCGATTTGTTCGATAACTTCCTTTTCTTCAACTGCTTCTTCGTCTAAGTGTTTTAAATCATTATAAGATATTTCACTTCTTTTGAGTAATTCACTCATGTGAACAGGCTGAGTGATTTTTGAAGAGCCTTTTGAGGCTAAAATGTCGTTAACTTGATTAGGTGATACCTTAATTTGGTCCAATCTCTCAATTTGATGATTTATCAAATTTTCCAATCTATGAAGTTGCTCGTATTGTTCTTTGCTTAGTAAACCGTATTTGTATCCATACTTATACAACCTTAAATGAGCGTTATCATGTCGGAGCAACAACCTGTATTCAGCTCGAGAAGTCAGTAATCTGTAAGGCTCATCAACTCCTTTTGTGATAATGTCGTCAACAAGAACCCCAAGGTAAGCCTCGGACCTGTCAAGAATGAAAGGTTCTTCTCCTCTAATTTTTAGGGCAGCATTAATTCCTGCTATAAGTCCTTGACCTGCGGCTTCCTCGTAACCACTTGTACCATTGATTTGGCCAGCCAAGAATAATCCTTCTATTTTTTTTGTTTCAAGGTTGTGTTTCAATTGGATCGGATTTACAAAATCGTATTCAACGGCATAAGCAGGCCTTTCAATTATAGCATTTTCTAAACCAGGTATAGTTTTCAAAATCTCAATCTGTGCTTCAAAAGGTAAACTCGTACTCAATCCATTTAAATAGATCTCTTTTGAATGTTTGGATTCCGGTTCAAGGAAAAATTGATGGGTATCCTTATTGAATTTCATAACTTTATCTTCAATGGAAGGGCAATACCTAGGACCAATGGACTGGATTAATTTCACATCTCCATACAAAGGAGAGAATGCGATATATTTTCTAATAACTTCGTGGGTCTTGCTGTTGGTTCTCCCTAAATAACAAGGATAATCCTTTGATAAGACTTTTGGCTGACTCCAGTAAGAAAAAGCGAGAGGTTCATCAGCGGTTTCTTGGATATCAAATTTAGAAAAATCGATAGAATCTTTCCTCACCCTTGCAGGCGTCCCCGTTTTAAATCTCGATACTTCCAAACCTTCTTTAATTAAAGAATATGTCAAGGAATTTGCAGGAAGTTCTCCCATTCTACCAGCTTCAAAGGCGTTCCTACCAACAAAGATTTTGCCTCTCAAAAATGTTCCGGTAGTTAAAATCACAGCTTTAGCAAAGTATTTTATTCCTAATTCTGTTTCTAACCCTATTATTTTACCGTTTTCTACTAAAAGGTTTTTCGCTATTCCATGTCTCAAAATTAGATTTTCTGTAGTTTCTAAGATTTCTTTCATTTTTTGTGAGTAATCGTATTTGTCTATTTGAGCTCTTAAAGCCCTAACAGCGATACCTTTACTTGTATTTAGCATTCTGATGTTGATCATTGTTTCGTCTGTTACCTTCGCTTGTACTCCGCCAAGTGCATCTATCTCCCTTGCTACAACGCCCTTAGCGGGGCCTCCAATGGCAGGATTACATGGAGCCCATCCTAAAGTGTCTAAATTTATATTCATTATTAAAGTATTCATTCCCATTTTAGCTGAGGCTAAAGCAGCTTCAATCCCGGCATGGCCAGCTCCTACAACAATAACATCAAAACTGTTTTCTTTGTTTTCCAAAAATCATACCTCCATTTTTTATACTTTCTTTAGCGCCCCTAGGGAGTTTATCTTTTTTCTATGTTTTATTATAGCACACAATGTTTAAAATACCTTTTCACCTTCGAAGATGGTTTCTTTTACGTTCAGGTCTTTGTCTAAAATGACAAGGTTCGCATAGTAGCCAACTTCAATCCTTCCCTTATCGTAAATATGTAGGTCTTGAAGAGCGTTGTATGAGGATACCTTTGCAAGCTCTTGTAGTGTACAATTGGTAAATCTTTTAAAATTTTTGACACCTTCGTTGAAAAGTAGTGTACTCCCAGCGATCGTTCCATCGCTAAGTGTTGCTTTGTTGTTTTTTACTGTGACTGTTAAACCACCTAATTCGTATTCACCGTCTTGTAACCCTGCAGCGGCTATAGAATCGGTTATCAATATAATTTTGTCTGCTCCTTTTATTTTGTATACCAACATCACAAACTCAGGAGAAAGATGAATCCCATCACATATCATTTCTATATTAAAATCAAAATAAAAGCCAGAACCTGTTCCCCCTATGTTACGATGATGTAGGGGTGTTAATGCGTTTGAAAAATGGGTGATTCTGTTAACTCCTGATTCGAAAGCTTTTTTGAAGATCTCAAAATTCGCAGAAGTATGACCTAATGAGATTACTACATTCTTTTCTTTAAGATAATTTATTGCTTCAATAAAACCGTTAACCTCCGGTGCCATGGTTATTAATTTCACTTTATCGCTAATTATCTCTTTTAGTTCCTCCAAGGAAGGATCTCTTATATACTGAGGGTTCTGAGCTCCTTTTTTTTCTACATTTATATAAGGACCTTCCAAATGAACTCCTTCGATTGAAGAACCTACGTCGTCTATATTATCCAAAACTTTTAGGATCTGTTCTTTAGAGGCTGAGACCGTTGTTGGTAAAAAAGTAGTTACACCATATGAAAAATTATTTTTTGCCCAACTTTTGAACTCTTCCCTTGTTGCATGCATCGTATCTATACCCTTTTGTGCATGAGTGTGTGGATCCACAAAGCCAGGCATTACTATGGCATTAAAATCTCTATAACCATAATCTTTTCTTATAACTCCAGAAATCTTTTTGCCTTTTATTTCTATATCTCCGGTATATTCTCCGTTTATAGGATCCACAATTAAAACGTTTTCTAATTTCATATTTATCTCACCCCCCCAATTTTACAGATTTTGAAAGGTTCTTAGGTGAATCGGGATTGTACCCCATTTGGATGGCCTTTTTGTAACCTAAATACTGTATGGGAATGAGCCTTAGAGGAGCTTCAAATCCTTTCATGTTTGGGATTTTTACGTCTCCATCAGCAGAAATCATTAAGACTTTTCCACCCAACCTTTCGATATCATTGATCAATTCTTTCTCTTCTTTCATGCCCTTTGAATTTAAGATAACCAACGTTTTTTTTGTGAGTGTCGATATAGGACCGTGTCTGTACTCTAACGGCTCATGATATTCAACGTACTGTAAAGCCATCTCTTGTAATTTAAGGGCGCCTTCTTTTGAAATGCCATAATTTTCATCGTACCCAAGAAAGACAAAATGTTCATACTTTTCTAAAGCTAACTGATCAATAATCTTTTCGGAATCTTCTAAGATTTTTTCACTGAAATTATAATAACCATTTTTTTCTATCCCGTTTAGCAACATTGCCAGTATAAAAACAAAAGAACCCGTCATAACTACGCTTTTTTCTTCAGCAAAATCTAAAATTATATTTTCCTCACATTGTTGAGTAATTGAAGAATTATTTGAAGATGTTATTCCTATGGTTTTCATGCCTTTTTGACTTAATTTTTTTGCCGCTAAAACAGTTTCAGTTGATTCACCGGTTCTGGTTATTAAAATTGCAACATCACTGTCAGGAATATCATCAAAAAGCATAATATGTCCACCGGTTAGCACTTTTGCTTTATAGCCATTTTTGTTCAATATTTCTTTCATTATAAATCCAATGTTGTATGAAGAACCGCAACCAACAAAAAGATATTTTTTCTCTTTTGAAAAAGAAAAATCAAACTCATTTAACTGACTTAAGAGATTGGGGATTCTTCTTATTTCATCTAATGTATAGTGCACTTTTATACTACCTCCTCAGAAAAATCTTATGCCTTTCTGACTATCTTGAATTTGTATTTATCCCCTCTGTAAACTGATTTAACGTATTCAATACACTTTTTATCTTCTATATAGGTATATCTCGTTCTCAATGCAGCAATAGATCCTTCACTTTGGGCCAAATATTTAGCTTGTTCTTTGTTTAAAGTTGTTACCTCGAGAGTTTCAATAGCATGAGTGAATTTTATGCCGTATTCGTTAGTTAGTATTCTATATAACGATTCTTTTGACATATCCCTTTCTATTATGTTCAATACCCTTATATCTGCATTGGGATTCAAGTATGCTGTTTCGATTGCATAGGGATCTTCATCTAAAAATCGAATTCTTTTTAATAGTACTACCCTCCCGTCTTTTGGAACTTTAAACTCTTCAACTAACTCGGGAGGAATTTCTATTAGCCTGTTTTCTAATACAATGGATTTTGTTTTATGACCTTGCTTTGCTGCTTCATCAGTAAAACCTGTAAGCCTGGTTAATTCTTCTTCTTGCTTTTGCCCTGTATAAAACGTACCTTGTCCTCTTTTTCTTGTTATTAAACCTTCTTTAGAGAGCTCTTCCAAGGCTCTTCTTACGGTCAAACGTGAAACACCAAATTTATCGCATATCTCGTTCTCTGTCAACAACTTATCTCCTTTTTTATAATCTTCCTCTAATTCTCTTTTTAAGTCCAGATAAAGTTTATAATAGAGCGGAATAGGGGCTTCTTCCATTTTAATCTCACTCCCTTCTTATTGGTATATTCCAATTATATAATAGTTATAACAATAAGTCAAATTGAAGATTGATTTTTCTAAATTATATGTGCTAAAATATTCTATAATAAAACTTTACAAAAAATTATTTTCAAAATAATTAAGGAGCCACGCGCAATGTACAAAGATGAACTAGAAATGCTCGTAAAATTTTTAGGGGAAGACCTGTTAAAAGAAGAGAATCAAAAAAAACTTCAAGAGCTTGTTTTTAGTAAAATTAAAAGAAAAGAAGATTTTCAGTCAACACACGAATTACTCAAAACACTTGAAAGTTATGAGTTAAGGGACTTTTTATATTCAAAACTTTTAGAAAGTTATTTTTCTATCTTCAATATTATTTACGAAGAAGGTAGCCTAAAATACGGAGATGAAAATTACAAAGTTACCATAGATAGCAAAACTTTCGATTCTCTTATCGAATTGTTGGATGAATCAGAAATAAATGGAGAAATTCTATTTTATCTGCTCTCTGACGATTTAAAAAAGAGAGTAGAAATAATACAACAATTGATAAGTGGAAGATCAAAAAAAGAGTGGAATGAAGAAGAATTAAGAAGCTTTGTGAAAAACTTAAAACCACTAACAACAAGGTTTTTTGAATTATTGATCGAAAAAGGAAAGATGAAATCTGAAGAGATAATGGAAATCTTAGAATTGAAGAACAAAAAATCGGTTTCCGCCTTGGTAAGCGCTGTAATCAGAAACGCCCCGAACGATAAAGAAAAATTAATTTTTAAAGATAATGATTATATATGTATTAATGAAAAATATAGAAATAAAATTTTTGAAATTACAAATAAATTATAAAAAACAAAAGCAGGATGAAGTTCATCCTGCTTTTTTTAGCAATATATATGAGAAAAGCTAAAAAGTTGAATGGTGGTGGGTGCGGTAGGGATTGAACCTACGGCCTCTTCCGCGTCAAGGAAGCGCTCTCCCACTGAGCTACGCACCCTTTCTAATCGTATAAAGTATATCATACTTTTTTAACTCTGTCAATAAAAACTGGCTCTTTGTCAAATATGGTTGATGGAATAGACTGAAGAGATGATGACAAGGTTATTACAGAGATTTTTTGTTGAGTAATTTCAGCTCAGAAAGGATAACTGTTTACAATATGTTGTTCCTTCTGTGATGAAATTTGGTAGTTTTATGAATCTTTCTGGCATCACTCCTAATAGAACTTTTTTGGTATATCTCAAAACTTCCTTGAAT
>NZ_AZRJ01000040.1:0-4779 GCF_002895495.1 Petrotoga sp. HWHPT.55.6.3
AATTGACAAAGTGGAGAGAGATGTGGTAATATATACAACGCTGATGGATGAAAGAGAGAAAGAAAGAAAAAAGTAAGAGAAGAAGGAAAGGGAAAGCTCATTGAAAAGTAGATAGAGGAGGCCCAAGAGTATAGGATGAAGGGTTTGATCCTGGCTCAGGGTTAACGCTGGCGGCGTGCGTAACACATGCAAGTCGGACGGGTTATAGATCTTCGGAGATATAACCAGTGGCGAACGGGTGAGTAAAAGGTAGGGACCTGCCCTAAGGACAGAGATAGCTACTGGAAACGGTAGGTAAACTCTGATAAGCCCGAGAGGGGAAAGTGGTAGACAGCCTTAGGATGGACCTACTATCCATCAGGTAGTTGGTGAGGTAAAGGCTTACCAAGCCGATGACGGATAACCGGTGTGAGAGCATGGACGGTCACAAGGGCACTGAGACACGGGCCCTACTCCTACGGGAGGCAGCAGTGGGGAATCTTGGACAATGGGCGAAAGCCTGATCCAGCGACGCCGCGTGAAGGAAGAAGTCCCTCGGGATGTAAACTTCTGAACTAATCGAATAAAAGGGTAGTGGACACACTACAGAAGAAGGTAGATTAGGAAAAGTCCCGGCTAACTACGTGCCAGCAGCCGCGGTAAGACGTAGGGGGCGAGCGTTGCCCGGAATTACTGGGTGTAAAGGGGACGTAGGCGGGTGATCAAGTCATCTGTGAAAAGATTGCTCAACGATCGGCTTGCGGATGAAACTGATCATCTTGGGCGTAGCAGAGGTAGACGGAATTACCTGAGTAGGGGTGAAATCCGCAGATACAGGTAAGAACGCCGGTGAAGAAGTTGGTCTACTGGGCTACAGCTGACGCTGAGGTCCGAAAGCCAGGGGAGCAAACCGGATTAGATACCCGGGTAGTCCTGGCCCTAAACGATGCTCACTAGGTGTAGGGAGCGAAAGACTCTCTGTGCTGAAGCGAACGCGCTAAGTGAGCCACCTGGGGAGTACGTCCGCAAGGATGAAACTCAAAGGAATTGACGGGGGTCCGCACAAGCGGTGGAGCATGTGGTTTAATTCGAAGCTAACCGAAGAACCTTACCAGGGATTGACATGTAACTGAAGGTAGAGAAATCTACTGGCCTACCGTAAGGTAGGAGGTTACACAGGTGGTGCACGGTCGTCGTCAGCTCGTGCCGTGAGGTGTTGGGTTAAGTCCCACAACGAGCGCAACCCCTGCAATTAGTTACCAGCAAGTAAAGTTGGGGACACTAATTGGACAGCCGCCGACGAGGCGGAGGAAGGAGGGGATGACGTCAGATAAGCGTGCCCCTTATACTCTGGGCGACACACGTGCTACAATGGGGAGGACAAAGGGAAGCGAAGCCGGAAGGTGGAGCGGATCCGGAAAAACTCTCCGTAATATGGATTGTAGGCTGAAACCCGCCTACATGAAGCTGGAATCGCTAGTAATCGCAGGTCAGCCAAACTGCGGTGAATACGTTCCCGGGCCTTGTACACACCGCCCGTCACGCCACCCGAGTTGGGAACACCTGAAGGCAGTACGGTAGGTACTGTTGAAGGTGGGCTTAGCGAGGGGGGCGAAGTCGTAACAAGGTAGGTGTACCGGAAGGTGCGCCTGGATCACCTCCTTTCTAAGGAGATTACAAAGTTTCTACCTCCTCTATCTACTTTTGAGAGAGTNNCACCAATCCTAAGGAGAAAGAAAGCTCATTGACAAGTGCATAGAGTACGTCCAAAGAGAGAAGGGCATACGGTGGATGCCTAGCCAGCTGGAAGCGAAGAAGGACGTGGTAAGCTACGAAAAGCTGTGGGGAGCTGCAAACGAGCGAAGATCCGCAGATATCCGAATGGGGAAACCTGCCGAAAGGCATCCTGGAGACAGGAGGCGAAGCTGGGGAAGTGAAACATCATAGTACCCGGTGAAAAGAAATCAAACGAGATTCCCCTAGTAGCGGCGAGCGAAAAGGGAAGAGCCCAAACAGTAGCGATGTAAAAGCGGGCAGGCGTTGTTGCTACTGAGTTGTGGGTAACAGCTACCCGAACTGCCAGATAGGGGGTTGGAAATATATACGAAGTGGAAAGGCATGGGAAGGCCTACCGAAGAAGGTGAAAGTCCTGTACACGAAAGTATATAGATTCGACTGCTGTTAACCCGAGTAGCGTAGGACACGAGGAATCCTGCGTGAAGCTGGGTGGACCTCCATCCAAGGCTAAAGAGGACAGCTGAGCGATAGTGGAATAGTACCGTGAGGGAAAGGTGAAAAGGACCCCGGGAGGGGAGTGAAAGAGAACCTGAAACCGTATGCCTACAGGAAGCGGGAGCGAAAGTGACCGCGTGCCTTTTGATTAATGAGCCTGCGAGTTATTTTCGGTGGCGAGGTTAAGCCGGTAGGTGGAGCCGAAGGGAAACCGAGTATGAATAGTGCGCAAGTCACTGGAAATAGACCCGAAGCCAGGTGAGCTACCCATGTGCAGGATGAAGCTTGGGTAAAACCAAGTGGAGGTCCGAACTGGTGGATAGTGAAAAATCCTCGGATGACATGTGGGTAGGAGTGAAAAGCTAACCGAACCTGGGGATAGCTGGTTCTCCCCGAAACGTGTGTAGGCACGGCCTCTGGAAGAAGAGTTATGGAGGTAGAGCACTGAATGGCGTAGGGGGGTAGACCTCTGAAACCAATCAAACTCCGAATGCCATAACTGGATACCAGGGAGAAAGACTGTGGGGAATAAGCTTCATGGTCGAGAGGGAAAGAGCCCAGACCGACAGCTAAGGTTCCGAAGAAGCGGCTAAGTGTGAAAGGAAGTGGACCTCTTGAGACAGCCGGGAGGTTGGCTTAGAAGCAGCCATCCTTAAAAGAGTGCGTAACAGCTCACCGGTAGAAGAGGACTGCGCCGAAAATGTAACGGAGCTAAAGCCGCGCACCGAAGCTACGGTATAGCCGAAAGGCTATAGGTAGGGGAGCAATGTGCGAGGGAGAAGCGTAACTGGAAGGTTATGTGGACGAAGCACAAGAGAGAATGCAGGCATGAGTAACGAAATGGGAGTGAGAATCTCCCACCCCTAAAGTCTAAGGTTACCTGGGGAAGGGTCGTCCGCCCAGGGTAAGTCGGGACCTAAGGTGAACCCGAAAGGGGTAGCCGATGGAAAACGGGTGAAGAATCCCGTACCAGTAAAAGAAGAGCTGCAAGGGGGGACACAGGAGGTAAAGCTACCGAGATAGGGTTGCAAATCTTCCAAGCGACGATGCCGAAGAAGCCGGTAGGGAAATCCGCTGGTGGAGGAGGAGTCGTGATGGGGAGGCCGCAAGGCCAACGGTAGATAATCACACTGTCAAGAAAAGCCTCGTGTAGCGTTGATTTTTTTACTGCCCGTTCTGGAAACCGACACAGGTAGACGAGCTGAGAAGGCAAAGGGGAGCGGAATAACCTTCGTTAAGGAACTAGGCAAAATGGCCCCGTAACTTCGGGAGAAGGGGTGGACTATTAGCATGAGGAATCATGTTAATAGAGCCGCAGTGACAAGTCCCTAGCGACTGTTTACCAAAAACACAGGTCTCTGCTAACACGGAAGTGGAAGTATAGGGACTGACGCCTGCCCAGTGCCGGAAGGTTAAGGGGAGAGGTGCAAGCTTCGAACTGAAGCCCCGGTAAACGGCGGCCGTAACTATAACGGTCCTAAGGTAGCGAAATTCCTTGTCGGGTAAGTTCCGACCTGCATGAATGGCGTAACGACTAGGGAGCTGTCTTAACGGAGGATCCGGTGAAATTACAAGCTTGGTGAAGACGCCAAGGACCCGCAGCTAGACGGAAAGACCCCGTGGAGTTTTACTGTAACCTGACATTGTAACTTATCGTTGTATGTACAGGATAGGCGGGAGGCGGAGAAAGCTGCTCGCCAGGGCAGCTGGAGCCGTCCGTGGGATACCGCCCTTACAACGATGGGTTACTAACGGGAGAAAGTGAAGAGCTTGACCTGGACAGTGTTAGGAGGGCAGTTTAACTGGGGCGGTTGCCTCCTAAAAGGTAACGGAGGTGTTCGAAGGTAGGCTCAAGTGGGTTGGAAATCCACTGAAGAGTGCAAAGGCAAAAGCCTGCTTAACTGAGAGACTGACGAGTCGATCAGGAGGGAAACCTGGACTTAGTGACCCGGCGGTTCTGAGAGGAAGGGCCGTCGATCAACGGATAAAAGTTACCCCGGGGATAACAGACTAATCACGCCCGAGAGTTCACATCGACGGCGTGGATTGGCACCTCGATGTCGGCTCATCGCAACCTGGGGCTGAAGCCGGTCCCAAGGGTTGGGCTGTTCGCCCATTAAAGCGGTACGTGAGCTGGGTTCAGAACGTCGTAAGACAGTTCGGTCCCTATCTGCTGCGGGGGTAGGAAGCTTGAAGGGGGTTGCTCCTAGTACGAGAGGACCGGAGTGAGTATGTCCCTGGTGAATCAGCTGTTATGCAAGTAGCAGGAGCTGAGTAGCCACACATATAACCGATAACCGCTGAAAGCATCTAAGCGGGAAACGGGCCCAAACAATAGGCTTCCCACTCGAGAGAGGTAAGGGCAGTTTGAGAACAAGACGTAGATAGGCCGCAGGTGTAAGTACTGAGAAGTATTGAGCCGAGCGGTACTAATAGCCCGAGGCTTTGGACGAAACTCTATGCACTTGTGAATGAGTAATAGGGGGTGAAGATAACGATACGGGAAACACCCAGAACCATACCGAACCTGACGGTTAAGCCGTATCGTGCCGATGGTAGTACGCTTTG
>NZ_AZRJ01000041.1:0-1905 GCF_002895495.1 Petrotoga sp. HWHPT.55.6.3
TCATCGCAGGACTACCTGAAAGATACGAATCAGAAGGGTACGATAGAGAACATATGCAGATGCCCCAAAGCCATAACAAGTTGATAGAGGAAATCACTAAGGTTCAACCAAATACGGTGGTGGTATTAAGTAATGGTGCCCCAGTTGAAATGCCTTGGGTTGATAAAGTCAAAGGGCTGTTGGAAAATTTACCCACTTCAGAAATAGGTCAAAGCAACGATTAACGAAAGGTAAAGTAAGTTAAGACAAGAAGAAAAAGAACTAAAATATTGGATAATTATCCAAAATGCTCTTTGAAAATCGAAGTAATTCTTCAAAAAATTGAAAAGTAATTAGGATTGAAGAATTTTTTAGGAAAAATAAAGACGAAAGAAGTACAGTTAATGAATAACCGTTCATTTGGGAAGTATTGAAAAGGCTTTAAATTTTCTAAAGAAAGAAGCTAAGAAGCCGTTTCATACATAAGCGTTTTAGGAGAAGATAATAAATCGTCTCTACCCATGTTGTGAGCTAAAAGAGCAGAAGCGATAAGGAAAAGGTTAGAAAGGTTGCATTCGAGTTGCACAGCGTTTGTATATTTCAAAGAAGTAGTACCGTTGTTGCTTTCTAACCTGGAAAAGATGGATTCAATGAGAGTACGTTTCTTGTAAATCTCTTTGAAGAAAGGAGACTCCCTGTTAAGGAAATGACGGAAATCATACTTTGAATAGTTTCTGTAACTATAACAGTTAGACTTACCCAAAGGACAGTTAGAAGGATCATCACAAACAAATTTGGTTCTATATATGTTTCTTTTAGTCTCAAGGTAATGGGAATGTTTAACAAGTTTTTTACCGCATTCACCTACTAACCCTTTTTTAGAAGAATTACGAAGGGGAATGAAAGCAATAGAACCAGTTTTCAAATGGACGTAATCGTAAAGATCGCTTGAATCATATGCGGCATCAGCCAAGAAGTTAAACCCACTAAGATCCAAATACTTAACAACCTTTTCCAAAAGGTCGAAAGCATAATTCTTGTCATTGGCAGAAGCAGGGGAAACCACGGTGAAGATAGGGACGTTTAGGAAAGTGATAGTATGAGCCTTGTAACCAAGATAAGACATAGCGTTCTTTGGGTTACCGTACTTATCGTAGATAGGTTTAGAATTAGAAACAGGTTTAACGCCGAAATTTGCTTCTAAAGGAGAACGATAGTACTCTTTGTAATCTTTGAATTTACCGTGACTCTTCTTGTTGTTGAAGAAAGAATTAAGGATAATGGGGTAAGAATCAGCAACAAGATAGCTAGTATCAAAGATCCCCTCTTTGATACCTTTAAGAACGGTAAAAACGATAACCTTATCCAAATAAGAAGGACCAAACTCCTTCTTAAATGAAGAGAAAGTAGCTTCAGAAGGAACGTAGTTGATAATAGGATCGAAACCGATGCATTTAGCAAAGGAAGGGTTACTCTTAAGGAAGTGAATCAACTCCCTTACTGTAAACCCCTTAACTTTCTGAACGAAGATAGCTTTAAGTAAAGCCCGACGGGAGTACCCTGTTCTGCCCATCTTATTACTGAAATCTGGGACAACGGACCAATCGATCATATCGATTAAATCAAGAAGATACTTAAATTCAGAATGTTCTTTCATATAATCAGAGTAGACGAAATCGAAGTACAGTTGAGAAGAGTTACCGTATAATGACAATTGAATGACCTCCTTACGAGATAATAAAGATATGGTATCAAATAAATTATACAGTGAGGAGGTAAAAGTACAATATTGAAGGTATTAAAAGTTAGTTACAATGGGTATTTTAGAGTTTCTGAAGACAGTATATTTGAATCTTAGGGAGGCTTTATGATGAAAGGCATAATCCTTGCGGGGGGAAATGGCACAAGACTTTCCCCAATAACAAA
>NZ_AZRJ01000042.1:0-3888 GCF_002895495.1 Petrotoga sp. HWHPT.55.6.3
CCTAAAAAATTCTTCAATCCTAATTACTTTTCAATTTTTTGAAGAATTACTTCGATTTTCAAAGAGCATTTTGGATAATTATCCAATATTTTAGTTCTTTTTCTTCTTGTCTTAACTTACTTTACCTTTCGTTAATCGTTGCTTTGACCTATTTCTGAAGTGGGTAATGATAATTTTGATTTTGATCAAATAGAGTTTGAAAGAGAAAATGTAAAAATTGATAAGGGAAATGATATAGCCCTTCCCGGAGCGGGATGGCTTTCTATAAAAAGAGGTCCCTTAATAGCTGAAATATCAAAACCTAAAGGGTTTAAGTATGTGATAAGAAAATCAATGAAATAGAAAGATTTCATAATTTATGGAGGTGTAAAAAGTTGCAATTGAAAGAACCTGGAGTAGTTGTTGGGGTATCAAATAGGCATGTACATTTATCACAAGAAGATTTGGAAAAGTTGTTTGGTAAAGGCTATGAATTAACTCCCTTAAGACCATTGGGACAACCGGGGCAATATGCATCTGAAGAATGTGTAGATTTGATAGGACCAAAGGGTTCTTTCCAAAAAGTGAGAATATTAGGTCCTGTAAGAAAGGAGTCACAAGTCGAAATATCTAGAACAGACTCCTTTAAACTTGGAGTAAACCCCCCTGTTAGAGACTCAGGAGATATAGAAGGAACACCAGGGATTACGATAAAAGGACCTGTTGGTGAAATACAATTAAAGAAAGGTGTAATCATTGCCAAAAGGCACATACATATGCACCCAAAGGATGCCGAACATTATGGCGTTAAAGATAAAGACTTAGTTTCAGTATATTGTGATAAAGAAGGAAGAAAGCTTATTTTTCAAGATGTTTTGGTCAGAGTCAGTGAAAAATATGCATTAGAGTTTCATGTTGATATCGACGAGGCAAATGCGGCTTTACTCAACAACGGAGATTATGTGAAAATTATAGAAAAATTCTAAAAATCGGTGCTTGCACCGGTTTTTTTCAATCAATATCAGAAGGTATTTCATAGGTTATACCTCCATATTTCCCTTCGGTTATTTCTCTTAGAAAGGCATTTCTTCCCCTTTCGTAATCTGGAACTCCGCCTTTTTTTATAAAATTTCTCTTCATAGAAAACCTTTCAATGAACTCAACTATATTTTCACAGCTTTCCCAATCTTTTAAAACTGAATCCAAAATATTAGGATACTCTTGTTTTAAAAAATCAAAAAGGTAGAAAAGAGCCTCATCTAATTCCGTATCTTCTGCTTTTAGAGAACCAATTAGAATTAATTTGTTAACAAGATCTTTGTTAAAAAGTTTTGGATATAACACACCCGGTGTATCAAGAACTTTTAAGTCTTTGGATACGGTTATCCACTGTAAACCCCTTGTTATTCCAGGTTTATTGCCCACTGCTGCAGACTTTTTGCCTTTTAGACGGTTTATGAAAGTAGACTTACCAACATTTGGTATACCAACTATCATAAGCGACTTTTCATTGAACTTTTGAGGGACGATGGGATAAATATATTTTAAAAAAAAGTCTTTAACATTGAATTCATTGAGGCTAAGTGAAAAAACATCCTCACCTTTTTCCTTATAATACTTCTCCCACAACTTGATTTTTTTCATGTCGCAAAGGTCTTTTTTATTGAGAATAATTATTCTTTTTTTGTTCCTAAAAAGCTGTTCTTCTTCATACGCCCTGCTAGCGTACGGAGCCCTTGCGTCAAGAATTTCTACTACAGCATTAACAAGTTTTAAATGCTTTTTTATCAAAGATTTGGCTTTTTCTATATGTCCTGGATACCACATGCTTTTAACCCCTTTATACAGCTGTTCTCACGATTATTCTTATTTTTCTTAAATTGTGGTATAATACAAGTGATAAAAGTATACCTTATTTTGTAAAAAAATCAAAGAGGAGGGATAATCTATTCTGAGATATTCTATCTCTATACCTGAGAATGTTGAACCGATTGAAATTTTTGGGGCTTATGATAGCCGAACAAAGTACATAAAAAAAGAGATGAACGTAGATATACATTACAAAAACAGAAAAATTTTTATTGAAGGAAAGGATGACGACTCGGTCAATAAAACATCAAAGATATTCACAGAACTTTTAGAAATTTTAGATGAAGGGCATTTAATCGATTGGGATGAATTCCAATACGTGGTTTCTAGGTATAAAACCAACGGGAATGTTTCTAAGACTGAAGAAAAGAAAAAATCGATGAAAGATGTGATAAATACCCGCATTGTAGGTACTCAGATATTTGCAAAAACTGAAGGCCAAGCAAATTACATTGACTACTTAAAAAATAATGATATTGTTTTTAGTATAGGACCAGCCGGAACTGGCAAAACATATCTTGCAGTTGCTATGGCGGTAGATTATTTAAGATCGGGTAAAGTTCAAAGGATAATACTAACAAGACCTGCAGTTGAAGCAGGAGAAAAACTAGGTTTTTTGCCTGGTAGCTTTTACGAAAAGATCGACCCTTATTTAAGGCCCTTGTATGATGCCTTACTTGATTTTATGGATACTGACAAACTGATTTCATACAGAGAAAAAGGGATTATAGAAATACTACCGTTAGCTTACATGAGGGGTCGAACATTAAACAATTCTTATATTATTTTAGACGAAGCTCAAAATACAACTTATCAACAAATGAAAATGTTTTTAACAAGGATAGGATTCAACACTAAAGCGGTCATTACTGGAGATGTAACCCAAATAGATTTAGAAAAAAAGAAAGATTCAGGACTACTTTCGGTTAGAAAGGTGCTCAATGGAAACATTTCAGGAATAAAATTCATTGAACTTTCAAATAACGATGTGGTAAGAAATCCTTTGGTAAAAGAGATTATAAAAGCATACGAAGATTATGAAAACTCTGTATAAATAAGGAAGTGTTTTCCGCTGTATGAAGAACAAAAGTACAGAAAATAATAAGAGAACCAGTAAAAGTCTTTTTCAAAAAGCAAATCTAGTTTTTTCTAAAAATAAGGGTTTTATAATTAGGATGATTCTTTTTACATTTTTAGCCTTATTCACAGAATGGCTTATTTTCAACAGAATCTCGTTGAATTTTCAGTTGAGTTTTAACTTAGTATTTCTCGTATTTTGGATATTTATCGGAGAATTTTTGCTACCTAAGAATAAAATGTTTAAACTTCATCCTAAAAATTATTGGGCGGCTTTTTTAACGCCGCTCTTTTTCAATATAATACTAAATCTTTTTGTTTTCAAATATGTGAATATATTTGCAATATCGACCATATTGAGTACTTTGATAATAACCTTACTAATAGATTACTCTACCGGTTTAATTTCAGGTCTCATATTTTCCGCTTACTTTGGTATTTTATTCGGATTTGATTTGAAGTTCATGATTTTTTTATTTTTACCCGCAGCAGTTGTCGCCCTATCATCCAGAAAAACCAAAAGGAGAATAGAGATAATACTACCATTTTTTTGGGCTAGTTTAACGCAAATTATCGTTGCTTATGTAATTAACTTATACTATACCCCTTTGGACTATCTAATAATAATCGAAAGTAATTTTTTGAGCGTGTTGGTAACTATGGGTATTTTACCCTTCTTTGAATACTTAACCAGAGTTTATTCCGAGATTGGGTTGTTGGAACTTGGTAATTTAAGTAATCCTTTGCTAAAAAATCTTTCTTTGAAAGCACCAGGAACATACTATCACAGCATGATCATATCTAACTTAGCGGAAAGCTCTGCTGAGATTATCAATGGAAATATGGTTTTAGCCAGGGTAGGTTCTTATTTCCACGATATAGGGAAGGTGTGGAGACCTCAGTTTTTTTCCGAGAATCAAAAGAATAAAAACCCTCATTCCGATATAAGTGCTAAATTAAGTT
>NZ_AZRJ01000043.1:0-2736 GCF_002895495.1 Petrotoga sp. HWHPT.55.6.3
GCGGGGCGAAGGGGCGCAAACTGAGATAGAATAAATATTTTCGAAACTTCATAATTTTTAAAGGGCTGAGGGGGTACTAAAAATTAAGAACTTCCCACTTTCAGACGATAAAAAATAGGATTAACAATTACTTAAAAAGAAATATTAAAAGACAATGAAAACTTCAAAAGCCAAGGAGGATTCCCATGTACGAAGAAATCTTTGAAATGATAAACAAAGGAGATATAAACAAAGCTCAAGAACAAATAGAAAAAATATCCGATGATGACCCGAAAAAATACAACTTAAACGGACTAATACACTTCAACAAAAAAGAACTCGAAAAAGCCAAAGAACAATTCGAAAAAGGATTAAAAATAAACCCCGTTGACTCTGATCTATTATTCAATTATGGGTATCTACTAAAAGAAATGAACCAAGAAATGGAAGCATGGAGATATCTGATGCGGATACACGACAAAGACTGGGCAACTTATGACCTCTTAGGAGACATAGAATTCAAAAACAGAAGCGAACTTGCATCTTTAAGATTTTACCTAAAAGCAGCAGAACTAACAGATACTCCCCAAATGAAAAAGAAGTTCTTAGAAATAAAAAACAAGATAAAAAAAGACACAAAGATAGCATTCCTTTGTTTACCTGGCTTAGACAACTTCCTAAAAGACATAGTAGAAACCTTCTCGCTTGGATACGATGTCAAACTCGTAGTATCAACAGATGGAAACGAAATAACACAAGCGATAAAATGGGCGGACATAGTCTGGCTCGAATGGGCAAATGACTTAGCAGTATTTGCAACAAACAAAGTCCCTGAAATAGAAAATAAAAAAGTAATTTGTAGATTGAATGGATCTGAAATATTTTCGAAACTCCCTGAAAAAATAAATTGGGAAAATGTCAATCAATTGATCTTTGTATCAGAACCGATGAAAGAGCTTTTTTACCACGTACATTTTTTTCTTGATCTTCAATCATGCAAAGAAGAAATTGTTTACAGCGGGGTTGACTTAGACAAATTCAAATTCTCTATACACAAACCAGGGTACAATTTAGCAGTGTTAGCTCACATAAACTATAGGAAGAATCCAGCAGCTTGGATTCAAATAATAGGTAAATTAAAAAATTTAGATAACAAATACAAATTACATGTAGGTGGAGACTTCCAAGACCCATTGTACAAAGAATACTTTGAATACATAAAAAAAGAAATGAAGATGGAAGACAATTTTATCTTATACGGCTTGATAAACGAAGTAGAAAAATTTTTAGAAGACAAGAACTACATAATATCGGCAAGCATACATGAAGGCCATCCTTATAACATTTTAGAAAGCATGGCAAGAGGTATAAAACCAATAATTTTAAATTATAGTGGTTCAAAAGAACAATGGCCCAATGAGCTAATATATAACACAATCGACGAAGCAGTAGAAAAAATAACCGAAGAAAATTACGACTCAGAAAGTTACCGTAGGTTTATCGAGGACAAATACTCATTGGAGCAGCAGGTATATGAAATTGAAGAAATTTTGAACACAGATAATAGAGAAAGAATAAAGGGTCAAGCGATACTTTTGAATGCCAAAGAAAAAGACAATAATCCAGATGTGATAAATACAAACGTTTCGGAAATATATTTACGAAAGAAAGTTAAGACTATGATTGTACATATATTCAATAGCATTAGTCATACATATTCAGAACCTTTTTTTGATTTCATAGAGAAAAATTTTCCTAAAAATAATCATTGTTTTATTGTATTGGGCAATTATGAAAAGCAAAGGTTTAAAAGAAGGAAAAATTTGGTTATATTAAATTCACAAAATGAAGCTGAAAACCTACGGACTTTGCTTTTTAAAATGAAAAGAGCAGAAAAGATTTTTATTCATTCATTATTTTTTAGTGAATTAGTATTATTATTATTTTTAAATTCACACTTGCTTAAAAAATCTTATTGGGTCCTATGGGGTGGAGATTTATACTATTACAAATTTAGAAATAAAAATCTAAAATTTGATTCTTATGAACTTACAAGAGAACGTCTGATAAAAGATTTTGGGCATATAGTTGCTTTAGTTCCTGGAGACTATTATTTAGCTAAGAAATGGTACAAAACAAGAGCACAGTATCACTATGCTTTTTATCCTAATCCTATTGATTATAGATATTTGGATAAAATAAAAAATAGCAAAAAGAAAATAGATAGAATAGTTATTCAGGTTGGTAATTCCGCAGACCCAACGAATAAGCACATTGAAATACTAAACAAATTATCAAGATTTAAAGAAAAAAACATTGAAATAATAACACCACTCTCTTATGGAAATCAGCAATGGGCTAAAAAGGTTACTGAGGCTGGGAAGAAGTTATATAGAGAAAAGTATAAGCCTTTGTTGGAATTTTTACCTCCAGTAGAATATGGAAAAGCACTTAATTCTGTAGACATAGCTATTTTTAATCATGATAGAAAGCAAGCTATTGGGAATATATTGGCTCTCTTATATTTAGGAAAAAAAGTTTTTATAAAAAACGATATAACAACATGGGATTTTTTCAAGAAAAAAGGGTTAAATGTGTTTGATACATATGGATTAGATAGTTTAACTTTTGATGAGCTCATTTATATGGATGAAAATTTGAAGGAAAGAAATAGGGAAATCATTGCAAAAGAATTTTCAGAAGAAAAATGTGTTGAATTATGGAAAAATATATTTGAATTACCCACTTCAGAAATAG
>NZ_AZRJ01000044.1:0-2026 GCF_002895495.1 Petrotoga sp. HWHPT.55.6.3
CCCTTCCCCCGCTCCCCACCCCTAAGGATAAAAATATTTTTATCTTTTATTACATAACTGCCCTTTTAAGGAATAAATCTGCGGTATCTTAGAACCTTAAGCCCAGCTGAAAGGATAATGAAAATTTATTCCTTTGTCCCACCGTCCGTCTACTTTCATCTTTCAATATTATAACAAAAAAGGGGAGCTTTTCTCCCCTTTGAAAAATTGACTATTATTTTAGGTCTTTTAATGCTTCCAAAACCAAACCTGCGTGCATTAAAGCTGGACCTCCACCCATTAACACTGCAACCCACGCAGCTTCCAAAATTTCCTCTTCTGTGGCACCTGCTTCTAACGCAAATTTCACATGACACGCGATGCACCATTCACAATTTCTTGCTATAGAAAGTGCAACAGCTATTAGCTCTTTAGTTTTTTTATCAAGGGCTGCACCTTCTTCTTTTTCGATGGCTTCCATCATGTTTTGGAAACTCCCCATTTGCTCTGGGTTTGTCTTAGAAAACTCCTTCATCCAATCCATTGCTTTTTGAAAACTATCTTTCATACTCATGGTAATCACCCCTTTTATAAGTTTTGTTATATATTTCACAATTTTACAAAAAAGAATTTCAAATCCTCATATTTCAACGGTCTTTTTTCACTATTACCAAAAACATTATAACTAAAATTTGTTAAAATTTTAACAAGCAAATGTTTCGTTTAAATCAAATTATTATTCAAATACTCTTTACTAAAAAAAAGAAAAAAAGGACCCTTTTATAAGGATCCTTATATTGTATTGGCTGGGGGAGGAGGATTCGAACCTCCACTGACGGAGTCAGAGTCCGCTGTCCTGCCGTTAGACGATCCCCCAATCAGCAAAATTATTATATCACAATTTTTTTTGGTTGACAAGTAAATTTGAAACTCTAAAAAAAGAGGTCGATTGGGGACAAAACCCTTAGCCCAAATACCTAGAAATTTCTAAGTATTCGGTTTTTTTAACATAGGTTCAAATGTTAGAAACTATTTTGTGGGAAAATAACTGAGGATTTTGTTCCTTTCAAAAATTTTTTAATGGAGACAATAATTATTATGAAATGTGAAGGCTGCGGTATAGAGATACAAACAGAAGAGCCTAAAAACCCAGGGTATATACCTGAGAATGTCCTCAAAGAAAAAATGGAAAATAACGAATCTGTAGTTTGCCAAAGATGCTTTAAATTAAAGCATTATAATTATTTATTACCGGTTACAATAAATTCCGATTTTTCCGGTGAGCTTGACAAGGTTTTAAAAGATTTTGAAACGGTTTTGTGGGTGGTAGATGTAATAGATTTCGAAGGCACATTCAGAAAAGAGATTGCCGAAAAAATAAAAGGGAAGAATATTTTTTTAATCGTCAATAAAATAGATCTTTTACCGAAAAGCACACCCTACGAAAAATTAAAAAATTGGTTGCTCTTGAGAATCAAAGAGATGGGTATAAATATCCGGGATGATCATGTGAGAATGGTCAGCGTTAAAACAGGTATGGGAATAGAAAAAACAAAACAATTGCTTTTGCAAAAAGAGAAAGAAAAGGCATTGGTAGTAGGGGTAACCAATGTAGGTAAATCATCTTTTTTAAACAGATTAGTGGAAGCAGAAATAACTGTAAGTGCATATTCTGGAACTACTTTGAAGGTATTAAAAGCAAACGTACCTAACACAGATTTGCAATTATTCGATACCCCCGGTATTTTCACACAAGACAGGTTGTGCGATTTTTTTGATATTTATACTCAAGTTAAGATGATTCCTTCTAAAAAAATTAAGATTAAAACTTTCACTGTGAATGAAAAAAATGTTCTTTTTATCAGCGGATTGTTCTGGTTGAAAGTTTTAAAGAACGGTGTTAACAATTTACCACCTATAATCACTGTTTTTCTTCCAGAAGAGATATCTGCTCACAGAGCAAAAGAAGAAAGAGTTAATGATTTACTTCACAATAGAGAGGTTTTATTCCCTCCTTACAATGATAATTTTACTGTCTTCAGAAACT
>NZ_AZRJ01000045.1:0-6889 GCF_002895495.1 Petrotoga sp. HWHPT.55.6.3
CCCCTTAAAAACCCCAAAACCTAGTTTTATTTAAAAAAAATTTTTTGCACAAAGCTGCAAAAATTACAAAAATTGTTGGAGTTTTTTGTATTCTTCCTCTTTTATATAACCATCTTCCAGCAACTTTTCTAATATCTCTTCGGCTTTCTTTTTATCTGGTATGGACGTAACATGAGAAAAAATTGTGCTATATCTTTCATCTTTTTCCATATTTTTAATTTGATTGATTATTTTTTCATAAGGGTCTTCTTGTTCTGGTTTTGCGGCTGTGACATCTGTTGACGTTTCGTTTTGTGTTTCTTTCTCATCTTTTTTGATCAGTTGAAGATACCTTCCCGTAGCGGTTCCATCCTCAAAATAATGTATTGTTGTTTCTCTTATTAAGAAAAACAAAAGAAACCATTGGTATATATCAAGGGTAATAATTCTCAATAACATGACGACGTTTCCCTCTCTCAATTTGATGAAACGATTTTTAACTATTTTATTGCTAATTTCAGATTCTTGAAGCTGCCATTGGTCTCTATCAATCCTATTTATCATACTCGCATATGAGATCCAGCTTAATAGAAAACTTCCTAAAAATAAATAAATCTGCCAACTAGGGAGTGCGAAAGTTTGCATTTCTTCTAATGTTAAACTTCCTACTTGTTGTATCAAGTATAAATAAAAAACATTTAATACCAAAAAAGAAACTATGTACAATGCAAACCAAATTATAGGGCTCTTCTCTTTAATATCTGGAAAACTTAAATTATTCGATTGGTAGACCTTCTTCATCCGTTCAATATGAAGGTTTCTGTTTCTGATCAAAACGTGGTAAATAAAAAATAATAACGCCAATCCAACGAATTGTAGGACGGGTATGTATGACAATACAAAGGTTATAAAAATAATAAAAGGTCTCAGCAAAATCATTCTATTTCCTCCAGTTAAAAAAGTCTTTATTCCTCTCTCAATTTTTCCACAATGATTTCAGCCACCCAATTTCTTTCAATCTGGGTCTGCTCTCCGCTTTTCATGTTCTTTATTGTGACGATATCCCTAGAAATCTCTTCATCCCCTAGTACAACGACATATTTAGCGTTTAATCTGTTGGCATGTTTAAATTGCCCCGATAAATTCCTTTTTGATATATTTAGAAAAGTATTTATACCTTTCTTTCTCAGTTCTTTCGTTAAAGTAACAGCTGCCATTTCACCCTTTTCACCTTGAAAAGCTATGTAAACATCTATTTTGCTTTCACTCTCAACCTCGACATTCTCTCTTTTTAATGCTTCTATTACCCTTTCAATCCCTATGGCGAAACCAACCCCTGGAGTTTTAGGACCCTCTAATTGTTCAACGAGGTCGTCGTATCTACCACCACCTGCTATGACTGCTTGCTCACCCAAATCAGAATGTTCTACCTCAAAGGCCGTTTTCGTGTAATAATCTAAACCTCTAACGATCTTTGGATCAACTTGGTAAGGTACATTGTAAGCCTTCAAATACTTTTGGAGATTGTTGAAATGTTCATGACTTTCTTCGTCTAAATAATCCAAGATGGGAGGAGCGTTTTTTGCCGCTTCCACGTCGATTTTACAGTCCAACAAGCGCATAATATTGGTATTGAAACGTCTTTGACAATCTTCACATAGGTTGGGTAACAATGGCTGATAATATGTTTTCAATACTTCTTTGTATTTTTCTCTACTTTCAAAGGTACCTATGTTGTTGATTTTCACTTTAAAATTGCTTAATTTTAGCTTATTGAAGAAATCGTAGACGAATGTGATTAATTCAGCATCTGCTAAAGGATGGTCTGTTCCAAAAATTTCTGCCCCTATTTGATAAAACTCCCTATAACGACCGGCTTGTGGCTTTTCATATCTAAACATAGGACCCATGTAAAATAATTTTTGAGGAGATCCAAAGGTTATTAAAGAGTTTTCTATATAAGCTCTTGCAACCGAAGCGGTTCCTTCAGGTCTTAAAGTTAGTGACCTTCCTTTTTTATCATCAAAAGTGTACATTTCTTTTTGAACAATATCTGTTTCTTGGCCTATTCCTCTGCTAAAAAGATCAGTTTTTTCGATTAATGGGGTTCTTATCTCTTTGTATCCGTATATTTTAAAAAGTTTCTTTGCGGTATTTTCAATGTATTCCCAATACTTAACTTCTTCGCCAAAAATGTCTTTTGTACCTTTTATTCTTGTATAAGTACTCAAATGTTTATCCTCCTTAGATCTTTGTTATACTGCCTTTAGGCCCTTTAAAACTTATTTTAGCGCCCCTTTGCCCCGCTTCCCGCCCTTCTAAGGAAGGAGACCTACCTCGTCCCGCTCCCAGCTTTCTCAATTATTTTACCACAAAGTTTGTTACTTTAAAAAGAAAAGGTCTAAGTTTAGATTTTTTAAGACAGTAAAAATAATTAAGAGGGAGAAAATCTCCCTCTTAATTTTTATTCTATATATACATAACCTATAATAATTATCTTCTACGTGTATTCTTTTTCTTATCTAGGTGCTTTTTATACTCGGATATCTTCTTTTCGCTTTCTTTTAAATACTGGTTCAGTCTTTTTTCAAAATTGTGTGATTTTCCCGTGTCCTCTTTTTGTTCATCATAATCTTTTAAAGACAACTCATACTTTCCATCTTTTGTTCTTCCTATGACTTTTCCATTAACTTCGTCACCAATTTTTAAAAAATTGGATATCTCTCTTACATACTTTTTTGAAATCTTTGAAATGTGTACAAATCCTTCTTCACCATTTTCAAGTTCCAAAAAAGCACCAAACTTTTTGATATCGACCACTTTACCTTTCACAGAATCCCCTGTTGCTAAACTTTCATTTACCAAAATAATTACCTTGCCCTTTTTTCTTAATCACGAGAACCTTGCTAAGTCGTGATATCACCCTTCATATACGGATGGCCTGGGTCCGGGCGTTGGTTTTCACCTCCGAGATTTTTTGTTATGTTTCCAGATGGATATTGGTAAAAACTTACCAATAGCAAGGACCACCTAGATAACGCTTTTTATCTCTTGATACGTTTATTCCTTAACTCTAATAAATCCCCCCCAACAAGAAAATTAGAGATTTTAGTTTTCAAGAAAATCTTTGTATTTGTTCTTAAACCTCTGAACTCTACCTTCTGTATCCAATATTTGTGAACCTAATTCTCCTCTGTAGAAAGGATGACACTCAGAGCAGACATCTAATCTGAAATTATCAACTGTTGAATACATAGTATGTTCGGCACCACAAGCGCATTTTACGGTTATAAGTTTCATTTCTGGATGAATACCTTGTTTCATGTCTAACACTCCTTAAGCTATATTTCTTATCATTTTATTATATCATAATCTGATAATTATGTCAAATTAACACGATTAAAAAATATAACCAAAACCTAAGCCGCCAGATAAGTTAAATTTGGTTTCTGGAATTACATTAAAGCCAGGAGCTAATTCCAAAAATGTTAAAAGAGGTGTACTCGGAATTTCAAAATTTAGAGCTAAAGGCATTCTAACTCCCACACTTAATTCACTGGAAGCTACTCCAACATGCAAACCTCCTCCATAACTAAAACCTATATCGCCAAATAAATTAGGAGAAAGTGCATTGAAATCACTGTCTATCAAAAAACTATCGTTAGCAAAAGACCATGCGGCTGTGATTCCTGCAAAACTTGTATTACTAGAGTAACTTCTTATATACAACCCCGTTGGTTCACCAACTTTTACACCTAACCCTAATGGAGCCGAAAAAACAACCGCAGTTAAAACTATTACAGCGAATAAAGAAACTCCTATCTTTTTCATACATATCCCTCCTGATGTTGATTTTTTTCAAGAATGCAAAAAACGTAACATAAATATAATATCATAAATTTATTAATTTTTTATTAATTTCTTTAGATGTGATAACATTTTTTGTGGTTTCTCCCCTTTCCTTTAGAATCCGCTGGGCATTCTTACTCCCAATATTTCTCACTTTAGTCAAGGGAATCCTCAAATATTCCCCTTCAATTTTAAAAACCTTTGCCTCACTCTTGTAAAGATCCGGTCTTAAAAAACCAAAACCTCTCTTTCTCATCTCGTAGGCGGTCTTAAGTGTGGAATAAAAGTTGGACTCTTCGTAATTATGTTGGTATTCGTTTTTTGAAAGTTTTTTAATCGCCTGAACAGTCAATTCTTCATCCATTATAATATCAATATCAAAAAACCTCGCTCTGATAGTAAAATAAACGCTGTAAAACTCAAGAGGATAATACAGCTTGTAAAACGCTATCTTATACGCCATTATCATGTAGGCAACCGCATGGGCCTTTGGGAAGAGATAATGAATCTTCTTCAGAGAATCAAGATACCATTCGGGAGCTTCTGAATCATCTATCGCCTTCAGCTCTTTCTCTGTAAGCTCTTTTCCCTTTCTCACTTTTTCCATAATCATAAAGGCCGTTTTTGATTCCACTCCGAAATATTCAAGCGTTGTCAAAATATCGTCCCTGCAGCTAACGATTTGATCGATACCTGCAACATTCTTCAAAACTATCTCACGGGCGTTGTTGAACCAAATATCCGTTCCGTGTGCAAGTGAATTCGTCCTACACAGATCGTAAAAAGTTTTAGGCTTTGTCTCGGTGAGCATCTTATGGGAAAAAGGTGTCCAAACTTCTGGTACACCCAACGTTCCAATCTCCGTACCTATCTCCGAAAGATCCACCCCCAACTCCTTTGTAGAAGAGAAAAGGGAAAGAACCCGCTCATCGTGCATCGAAATATCGTTGTAATCGTAACCGGTTAAATCCTTAAGCATTTTTAAAAATGTTGGACCATCGTGAGACAACACATCTATTTTCAACAAATCATTTTCTAAGGCTTTAAAGTCGTAATGTGTTGTAACGATACCAATCTCAGGAGAATTTGCAGAATATTGGTAAGGAGTAAAATCGTGAACATCGTACTCTTGAGGGATTATTATCATAGCCGATGGATGTTGGCCTGTATTCAACTTTGTCCCTTTTATTTTTTGAGAAATCCAAAAAAGATGTGCAAAATTCATATCTTCATCCTTGAAGTAATTGAACGCCATCTTCAAAGCGTTGTACCTTGAGATGGTGCTTATCGTACCTGCCTTGTAACAATAGTTCCTACCAAATTTCTCTTCCAAGAACCTCTGTATATCGTTGAAGATCTCAGCCGAAAAATTCACGTCTATATCTGGGATCTTCTCATCAGAATATCCTATAAAAACCTCAAACCTTATATTATGTCCATCGGAGTTCAAAATCGCACCACAATTTGGGCATGACTTCTCTTTTAAATCAAAACCACTCAAGTTTAAATCCTCACTGAACTCTATAAACCCACAACTCTCACAAAAATAATGTGGTGGCAACGGATTAACCTCCGTTATCCCCAAAAGAAAAGCCACAAGCGAAGAACCAACAGAACCCCTCGAACCGATCGGATAACCCATCTCTAAAGACTTCTTGACCATATCGGCTGAGATCAAAAATATCACCGCATACCCGTTATCTATTATACTTTTCAATTCCTTTTCTATCCTATCTATAATTATACGGTGCAACTTTTCCCCATACCTCTTTTTTGCGTTGCTATAAACGATGTCTCTCAAATTTTGGTCGGCAGAGGGGATATAAGGCGCCTTCAATTTAAAATCAAAGGGAGCAGACTCCTCTATCTCACTGGCAATTTTATTTGGATTTTTCACAACGATTTCTTTTGCAATACCACGCTTTTTAAAGATCTCAAATGCTTCGTCATACATTTGAGAAGTGCTTCTAAAATAATTAGCACTTCGCATAGTCTTCCTTGGTTTACTCTTTGTGGAGGTACCAACGATCATAACGTTTAAATATTCTCTATCTTCTTCTCTCAAGTAATGAACATCACCGGACATAATAACAGGCTTTTTGAAAGCTTTTGCAATTTCATATACTGTTTTAGAATAATCGATAATCTTACCCTTCTCCAAACATAAATCGTTATAACAATCCATTGGGAAAAGCTCTATATAATCAAAAAAAGTTACCCATTCTTTTAAATTATCAGTAGAATACTTATTCAAGAAGTCGTAAAGCAAAAATCCATCCAGTGAAGAACCTAAAAGTAACCCTTTTCTTAAATTCTTCAAATCAGAAAGTGAAATAATCGCACTTTTATTCACAACGTTCATATGAGAAATCGATACTATCTTATAAAGATTCTTCAACCCCTCTTTATTCTTAACCAGCACATTCACATGTTTTACGATTCCTCTTCTCTCATCGTGCACATTCAGCTCACAACCAAAAATAGCTTTTACCCCCTTCTTCTTAGCATACTCATAGAAATAAGGAATCATCTGCACATTCTCGTTATCCGTAATGGCAACCGCCTTTTGTCCGAACGAAGAAACAGCATCCACTAACTCCTCCATATCCAATATGGACAACTTTGAGCTCATCTTTGAATGCGCATGAAGTTCAACCCTCTTTTCTACTGAGAGATCGTGCCAAGTAGATGGAACAGCAACTTTTATTGCGTCTACATTCAAACAATAACTCCCCATTTCACTATCGTACTCTAATACCCCTTCAAATCTAAACCATTCGCCTTTCCTTGACCCCGTTCGGGGCGTTTTCCTGTTTTCTGACTTACACAAAAAAGAATAACTATAATCAGTAACAAACAAATAATAAAAATCTTTTGCCTCATCAACATAAAAAATTTCGCCTTTTATACTAATCTTCTTGTTAAAAAACTCCTCCTCTCGCCCTTTAATATCCAAAAGATTATCAAAAAAATACATAAAACTTCCTCCTTAGGCATACGTATATATAATATTATACACAATTTTACCTAAAAAGTCAACATATGGGTGGGCTGCGGGGCG
>NZ_AZRJ01000046.1:0-1844 GCF_002895495.1 Petrotoga sp. HWHPT.55.6.3
TCACTTCAAAGTAAATTTCTCCCTCTTTTCTCAAATCTTTTCTTTCTTTTAACTTAAACCCTTTGTCAATACCCAGTATTTGTGCTATAATTTTGTTGCTCATGATATCACTCCTCTCTCTCTTTTTATTTTTTTGTTTTTTGTTCTATGAGGAGTGATATCTTTTTTTTACCCCTTTTGTCAAGTACCTCATCAACCATTTTTATTATACAGCCAATTTGGCTCTTTGTCAAATATGGTTGATGGAATAGACTGAAGAGATGATGACAAGGTTATTACAGAGATTTTTTGTTGAGTAATTTCAGCTCAGAAAGGATAACTGTTTACAATATGTTGTTCCTTCTGTGATGAAATTTGGTAGTTTTATGAATCTTTCTGGCATCACTCCTAATAGAACTTTTTTGGTATATCTCAAAACTTCCTTGAATCCAAAACTTATTCTTTTTATTAATTTTATGTGCGTATGACGTCCTTCTACTTTAGCCGTCGTTGTTCTATTAACGAAATATTGGAGTATTTCTTTTTCCCACCTTATATATGTTTTGGCCCATCTCCATACCTGAGGATCTTCACTTTCTTCCATCTTCCCTATCAATATGTGTAATCTTCTTTTCCCTTCTTCATACGTTTCTACTTTATACATCCATTTCAACATTAGTAAGTATCTATAATACTCTTTTAGATATGGATGTTCCTTCAATATTTTGTATAATTTCTTTACCTTTTTCTTCTCTTTTAATAATTTCTTTCCATTCAAAAAGAACAATTTTACAGGTATCTTTTTATTGTTATTCGTTACTTCTTCTTCTATCTTTATACTTTCTCTTAGCTTTTTCTGTGCGTCTTTTACTACATGAAAATGGTCCGCTACTATTTTCACTCCAGGTAATTCTTCTTTGACTGCATTCTTAAAAGAGGTTCTCATATCGATAGCTACTTCTGTTATCTTTTGCTTTATTTCATACGGTATTTTATTTAAAAATCCTTTCAACTCTTCTTTTTTGTCTGATTTTAATATCGCTATCGTGTTTGATGTGTTCAATTCTACTATCGTCGTCACCATCTTAAACCCTCTAAATGAGTGTTCGTCTATCCCTAACTTTATATCTTCCATATCTTGAAATTTAGCCCAATCTACCTTTACTTCAATCGAATCTAATAAATTACTCACAGTTCTCACACTTACACCAAATTCTTTTGCAGTTGCTGATATGCTCATCTTACGCAAACCCTTTACAATGTTTTCTGTCTCTGCTCTTGTTATTCTTTGCCATCTATAACTTATCTTCTCATTTCTGAAGCTTTTCCCTGTTTTTTTACACATGTATCTTTGTGGTCTGTGTATCAGATATATTCTTTGTGTTCCAACTTTGCCAGCCTTGATAATCCTTTCTTTTGCTTTACCGTTACGTACTATGTATTCTCGCTTGTCTTTACATCCTTTACATTTATACGGGCATTCTGGTATCTCTACCTTTTTCGAATATTTCACTTCAAAGTAAATTTCTCCCTCTTTTCTCAAATCTTTTCTTTCTTTTAACTTAAACCCTTTGTCAATACCCAGTATTTGTGCTATAATTTTGTTGCTCATGATATCACTCCTCTCTCTCTTTTTATTTTTTTGTTTTTTGTTCTATGAGGAGTGATATCTTTTTTTTACCCCTTTTGTCAAGTACCTCATCAACCATTTTTATTATACAGCCATTCATAGTTATTAGAAAAACTAAGCCGCATTAGATAATATTACATGTCCGTGAAAAAGATTGGTTAGATCATAATTCGATGTCTTTGAAATGATATCATATCCTTGACTCTTTTGGAAGGAGGCAAGGAAAAAATGGAGG
>NZ_AZRJ01000047.1:0-3893 GCF_002895495.1 Petrotoga sp. HWHPT.55.6.3
CTAGGCTTTGTGTACGTTCTTGTGCGAGTTTGTCTAGCTCTTGTCGGGTGTCTTTCTCTCTTTGTGCTCATGATTAGACAGTGAGGTGTCCTTGGCGGGTTTGCTTTTTTTTTTTTTAAATGATACGGCGACCACCGAGATCTACACACTGCATATCGTCGGCAGCGTCAGATGTGTATAAGAGACAGACTCAGGAGGGCATTTTATATTTTTGGCTCTACCATCACCTTGCTTTATCCCATTATAATCGTCACTTATATTAAAAGTTGCCAAGGCATAATCTACATCAACCAAATTCCTCTGAGTTAACATATCATCCAAATATTCTTCGTATTTTTGAGGTTCTGGCTTATGATGTGTGTATATAGTTGCTTCCCAAACTACTTTAAGAAAATTTTTGTCTTTATTGCTATATGCACTTAAAATGGGAATTACCTGAACAGGATCTTGAGCTATTTCTTCTTTAGTTTTCAAAAATTCACCTTTTATCGGCTTACCTTTTTCATCTTTTTTCAATATAGGATAACCTCTTGTTCCAACAGATTCCAAAAGTATTAATTTGTCAACATAATTTGAATAATCTGCGGCAAAGATCATGCAAACTCCTCCACCCGTTGACCATCCCATAAGATCAAATTTTGACAAGCCCAATTTATCTACGAATAATTTTAAATCTTCCTCAAAACCGTCAAGAGAATCGATAGGATTGTTATAAGTTGAAATACCAAAGCCTCTTAGATCAGGGGCATAAATAGTGTAATCTGAATCAAAAGATTCCATAAAAACATCCCAATGCTTTGAGGAAGTCATATTTCCGTGGATCAAAAGCAAAGTCTTTTCTCCACCTTGTTTGTATCTATATCCCATAGTTTCACCATTTGGAAGTTCTACCTTTTTTAAAAGTATGTCCACTTTTAATCACTTCCCTTATAAATTTAATAAGTGAATCATCTCTCACTATTAGTATATACATTTTTTACCTAAATTCCAAATTCAATTAACAATGATTATAGGTGATTAAAAGTAATTACACGTAATTAAACCTGATTAAGTAAAAAATTCTCATTTTTACTCTAACTTTGTAAATAAATTAATTTTATTTCGTTATTGGTATCTCCGTAATTCAAAATCTTCGATCATCGTTGAACAATCCGCCAATGAATCCTCTGCTCATGTTTCTATTTTCTCCCTTGTTCTGATACTTTGCTGCAGCGTTTATTCTGTCTGCGAGTCTTGAAAACGGAAGGCTTTGTAGATAAATAGTTCCTGGACCTTTGAGGGTTGCTATGAACAAACCTTCTCCACCAAAAAGTGCATTAGTAAAACCTCCTATAAACTGAATATCATAATTCACAGTTTTTGAAAAACCTACTACACAACCAGTATCTACTTTTAAAATTTCACCTGGTTGCAACTGTCTTTCGATTAAAGCCCCTCCAGCATGAATAAAAGCCAAGCCATGTCCTTCTAATCTTTGAAGAATGAAACCTTCTCCACCAAATAACCCGGTGCCTATCCTTTTTGTAAACTCTACTTCTATTTCTATACCATTTGCTGCACATAAAAAACTGTCCTTTTGGCATATAAAAGTCCCATTGAACTCTATCAAATCGATCGGTACAATTTTACCGGGATAGGGAGCACCAAAAGCAACATGCCCTTTGCCTTCCCCGCTTTGTACAAAATTTGTTATAAAGAAGCTTTCTCCGGTCATCATCCTTTTCAAGCCTCTGAAAAGACCTCCACCTGTGTTGGTTTGCATAACTATTCCCTCTTCCATATACATCATAGCCCCAACTTCAGCCCTAATACCTTCACCTGGGTCAAGCTCAATTTCCACTAATTGCATGTCATCACCATAGATTTTGTAATCTACCATATCAGCCATTTTCTAAATCCTCCTTAAATTTCAAAATTTTTGAATTTTTGTCTTTAGAAATTTTGAAAACTCGATATATAGCACCCTTCCCCCGCTGCCCGCCCATGAGGAAAAAGGAACTTTACTCCTTTGCCCCACAGCGATTTTGATTCTTTCATATTATAAATTATTTGTACAAAAAATTAAATATAGAACTTATTAAATGGTCTTGATTTTTATTTTTTTTGTGATATAATATTAGTGGTAATTTAAAGAAAATTAATTAACAGAATGAGTGCCGAGGGCTTTTCGCCCTCGAGCTTTTTTATAAAAAATATTTTTTGGAACGAGAGGGGTGAATACCATGTTAACCAACAAAGAAATTAAACAGTTAATATGGGAAAAAGCCGATAATGTTGCTTCTAAGTTGCGTCTTGAAATTTTTGATATTTTAATTAAAGGTAGTAATAAAAATAAAATTCTAGAGGTTGTGATCGATAAGGCAGACGGATACGTGTCCATAGGAGATTGTGAAAGGTTTTCCAAAGCCTTTGACCCTTGGCTAGACGAAATTGACCTCTTTGACAAGAGTTATGAGTTAGTAGTTAGTTCCCCTGGACTTGATAGAAAATTAAGAGGCAAAGCAGATTACGAAAGATTCAAAGGAAAATTAGCAAAATTCATTTTAAAGGGGAAAGAGACGAAACATCCTGTAGTAATTGGTTATATTGACGATATATTGGAAGATCAAATTAAAATTACTGAAAAAGATTCTGGAAAATTATTTAACATCGATTTAAACGAAATAGACAAAGCCAATTTAGAAATTGAATTGTAAAATTTGAAAGATATGGGAGGTGTAGAACATTGAACTTAAACCTATTAGAAGCTTTAGACGCCTTGGAAAGAGATAAAGGTATAAGTAGGGACTCGTTAGTTGATATTATAGCTAAATCTATTAAAAGTGCGTACAAAAAAAATTATGGAGCAAAAAACGTTGAAATTGAAATTGATAAAAATCTAACAAAATTGAATGTTTATCAATTATGGAAAGTCGTTGAAACAGTTGAAAACCCTAAAGAAGAAATTTCTTTGGAAGAAGCTAAAAAAATTAATCCAAAAATAGAAATAGGTGAAATGGTAAGAAAAAAGATCAATCTTAAAAAGGATTTTAGGCGAGTTGCCGCTCAAACAGCTAAACAAGTGATACTTCAAAATTTGAAGGAATTGGAAAAGAAAAACTTGTTTGATAAATACGTAGCTTTAAAAAATAGGATTTCAACCGCTGAAATAATTAAGGTTAGTGATGAATATATTGACATCAGAATAGGAAAATTAGAGACTAAACTCCCTATGAAAGAGACAATTCCTGGAGAAACTTTTAAAAGCGGAGAACTTGTAAAAGTCTACATAAAAAACATTCAAAACACATCAAAAGGCCCAAAAATTATGGTTTCAAGAACTGTACCTGAACTCATTACAGAACTACTATCATCTATCGTACCAGAGATAGAAGAAGGTATCATAAAAATTGTAAAAATAGTCAGGGAACCCGGAATACGGACTAAAGTAGCTGTTGTCAGTTCCATGCCTGGAGTTGATCCTGTAGGTGCTTGTATCGGTGAAAAAGGTTCAAGAATCAGTGAGTTACTGAAAGAATTAAAAAATGAAAAAGTAGATATTATAGAATATTCAGAAGATCCTAAAATTTTTATAAAGCATGCTCTTGCCCCTGCTGAAGTAAAAAATATAATTCTTAACGAAGATGAAAAAACTGCTTTTGTTTACGTCCCAGAGAATCAACTTTCTTTAGCTGTGGGAAAGGGAGGGCAAACTGCTAGATTAGCAGCAAAGATTACTGGATGGAAAATTGATATTCACTCATTAAAATAAGTGAAAAAAAAATACCGCATCAGTCAATTAGATGCGGTATTTTTTTTGGGGTGAGAAATACAAATAGGTCATAATTATTACTTTAAAAAAAAGGAAGGGGGCGATACCTACTCTCACACGACAAAGCGTACTACCATCGGCA
>NZ_AZRJ01000048.1:0-3225 GCF_002895495.1 Petrotoga sp. HWHPT.55.6.3
CCTTCGCCCCGCTGCCCACCCTAATTTTATTTTTAAATTAGCTAAGTAGGATGTTGTTGCTGTTATTTTTTATTATACCATAATTAAGAATTATTAAGAAAATTTATTTACATTTTTTTGCATTTCAGATTATTAAACCAAATAAAATAGGCTCTAATTGTAGAAACGACTAAAATTTCTCAAGAGCTTGAAAGAATAACTATAAAATTACTTTGTAAAATTATAAAAAGCAGGCTTACGCCTGCCTTCTTAATTATTGTCAGTTTTATTCAATTTTGATCTCTTTTCCTTCACCTTTAGCTGTCTCAACTTTTGGTATAGTTAGTTTCAAAACTCCATTTTCATATTCAGCTTTAATTTTGTCTTTGTCAATGTACTCTGGTAGTCTTATAGTTCGTTCAATTCTACCAAAGTATCTTTCTCTCCTATACACATTTCCTCTTCTTACTTCTTCGGATTCTTTCTTTTCTGCGGATATGGTTAATAGATCGTTGTTTAATTGAACTTTTATATCTTTTTTGTTTAAACCAGGTAATTCACATTCTACGACGTAATCATCGTCAGTTTCATATACATCCATCTCACCACGAGAGGTCGTTCCAAAAGGCAAAGATCTAAAGAAATCTTCAAACTCTCTATTGAAGAAATCAAATGGAGATAACAAGTCTTCTCTGTCATCCCTGTCGTCTCTTCTTCTTTCTAACATTTATCACCGCCTCCCTTTTCACTGTTTATTATTTTCACTAAAATTATATATCAAAAAAATCTTTTGTGTCAAGAGAGGCTTCAAAAAAGGTTATGATTGTTTTTAATTGACAATAAAAGCTTTATATTAATACTAAATTTAAATATAATAAAAGATTTAATCACTTGTTATCTATAAGTGATAATTATTTAGGGATCGCTTCTTTAAAATAATTAAATAAGTTAGAGTTAATCCATCTGAGAGGGTATGTATTATTATGGGATAAATCAAGCTATTTGAAATTTGAAAGGTGTATCCCAAAATCGATCCCATTATGATCCTTCCTGGTAAAAGACCTATAAATTGTTTTATACTTTCTCTGCCAAAGAAGAGATTGTTTAAATGGGCAAAAACAAAAAGTACTGTTGCTATGATCGTTGCATATTCAATAGAAAAAATTGAACCGGGTAAAAAAAATCTTAAATTACCTTGGATAAATCCTCTATAAAATAATTCTTCGGCAGGGCCTACAACCAACCAAACATGTAATAAAATAATTTTGTTATTTTGAAAACTTCCGTAGGGAATCTTCATGAGATCAGAAAGAGACATTTTCCTCATACTACCCAAAGATCCCAGTATTAAAATAAAAGAAATTAAAAGCATAAACAGTCCTTTTTTAAAATTCCCAGTTTGGAATCCTGCTTGCTGGAAGTTTATTGGTGAAAGATAGATAAGAAGAATAGAAATCCCAATACTGAATATTCCTAAAATTAAATTTCCCAAATAAATACCTTTTCTTTTTAAAAAAGATCGGCCTATTACATATATTAGTAAATAGTAGATAATTAGTAAGATGATAAATTTAATAAAGAGCATATATTCACCAACCTCTGTGTTAGCGCCCCTTAGCCCCGCTCCCCACCCTTCTAAGGAAAGGGACCTGCGGTCCCTTAGACCCGGCTCCGCACTTTAAATGTCTGTATCTTTAATTTAATTATACAATATTAGGATGCTTAATTTTAATCAATATGATTAACCGATGCAATAAGAATTAAAAGGAAATATTGATTTATTTGACTTTGTCTTTTTTTTAAACTATAATTAGTTTGGGATATTAAATCCTTTAAAAACATTAGTAAAAAAGAATGGTTCCGTTTCGGAGGAATTATATGTCAATTTATGCCTTAACATCTTTGATAGTCTTCATAATTGTCGTTGTAGGAATGGTTTTTCAGAAAATAGATAGAACGCTTATTGCAATGTTGGGGGCTATTTTTCTATTAGGAACAGGGATTTTCCCTGACCAAATTGGTGCAATAAAAGAGTACGTGGATTATAACACTCTGTTATTGCTGCTTGGAATGATGGTATTTGTTGAGACTTTAAGAAAGACAGGTATATTTACCTTCTTAGGTCTCTCCATGTTAAGATTGTTTGGGAATAACACCTATACCTTATTCATCTCTCTAATTTTTTTGGTTGCTTTATTTTCTGGCTTTATTGATAACGTTACTACTGTTTTAGTTTTTATTCCAATGACTTTTGCCATTACGGATTCATTAAATATTAATTATCTCCCTTTTGTTTTAGGAGAAATTTTCGCATCAAATATTGGAGGTATGGCAACAATAATTGGTGATCCTCCTAATATTATGATTGCTTCTGCGGCAGGTTATTCTTTCTCAGAGTTCGCTCTTATTATGTATCCGGTTACATTGATCAATTTAGTATTCGCCATTCTCTTATTGATATATTTCTTCAAGGAAGATTTATCCGTTAAAATAGACAAAGAAGCGATTAAAAACTTTGATGTATCTCATATTGTAGAAAACAAAAAGGAATTTATCTTGTCTATACTTTTGTTTGGAGCGGTTATCGTAGCTTTTGCTTTACAACATGAGCTAAATTTAGAAAGTTCAACCGTTGCCTTAGCTGCTGGCTTTTTCTCGTTATTTATTCTTAGACCAAAGGATTTGAAAGATACATTATCTAAAGTTGAATGGGAAAATATTTTGTTTTTCTTTGCTTTATTTTTAATTGCCGGTGCACTTGAAGAAACGGGTATCATTAGCGCTTTTTCTAATATACTGGTCGATTTTGCTGGCAACTCTTTACTTATATTTAGTCTTTCTATTCTAACAATTTCTTCTTTCTTTACTGGTTTCTTAAATAATGTTCCTTTAGTGGCTGCAATGATACCTGTCATTGAAAAATTATCTATTTCTGAATCTTCCATATTTAGTAATCTTGACCCCATTTGGTATTCGTTATCATTGGGGGCTTGCTTGGGAGGGAACTTAACTCCAATAGCCGCTTCAGCGAACGTTATAGCGTTAGGTCTTTTAACCCAATTTAAAGGGAAAACAATTTCTTTTTGGGAGTTTTCTAAATACGGTTTGATAATATTATTAGGGAATATAGTAATTTCTGGAATATATGTAAATTTCATTTTTTTCTGATTTTTTATCCTTATAGGGTGGGCTGCGGGATGAATGGGTCCAGATTCTTTTCCTTAGAGGGTGGGCTGCGGGGCGAAG
>NZ_AZRJ01000049.1:0-2878 GCF_002895495.1 Petrotoga sp. HWHPT.55.6.3
CATATTTGACAAAGAGCCTTTTTAATTTGACAAATATTTTTTTTTATAGTATAATTAACTAAATTTGAAAATCTATTAAGATATTAATTAAATTTGTTTAGGAGAAAATGGCTATGAAAATATTAAAATTATTATCAAGTTCTAATAAAGTAAATAATAATAATAACAATATACAGCGTCGGTGATTACGCTGGACATTGTTATTTTGAAAATTACCGACGCAGAAAAAATAGCGTCGGTTTTTTTATTTGTATTTTAAAAGACGATATACCGTCTTTAAAAAACACTACAGGAGGGAAAATTATGGCAGAAGTAGAGAAGCAGGATAGAAGAGTGGATTCTGTGGAGCTAGTAAAAACTTATTTGGAGGACGAGACTTACAGTGACGCGCTTTTAGTTCAATCAGAGATACTGAGATTATCGAGGGAATTTCTTGCAGAGAAGGGTTTTGTTGAAATTCTACCAGTGATTGTCTCTACGATCACCGATCCTTTAAATCACGACGTTTTTGAAGCACAAATTGATTATTACGGTAACAAATATTACGTTACTAAATCTATGATTCTGCAAAAACAAGTTAGTGTTTTGATTCATGATAAGATATTTTCATTTTCTCCAAATTTAAGGTTGGAAACAGCAGAAAAATATTCCTCTGGTAGACACTTGATTGATTTTGTTCAACTAGATATAGAAGCTAAAGAAACTAAAAGAGAAGAGATTATGGATTTGATGGAAGATTTAATAATTTATGTACTAAAAGGTATCTTGACGAAATATTCTGGTATAATAGAAAAGTATCACCCAAATTTGACTGTTCCTAAAAAGCCTTTTGAAAAAATAAGCGTAAAAAAGGCAAAAGAGCTTTACGGTGATGATTATGAAAAGATTTTATCTGAACGAGCTGAAGGACCTGTGTGGTTAATTGATATTCCGCTTTTGAACAGGGAGTTTTATGATAAACAAGATATGGATAATCCTGATGTATTGTTGGATTTTGACCTGATATATCCTGAGGGTCATGGGGAAGGCATATCTGGTGGCGAAAGAGAACACGAGTATGAGCAAATAGTGAAAAGAATCAAATTGAAAGGTAACGGGCTGGAAAGCTATGAAGATTATTTAAAATTGGCAAAAGAAGGGTTATTAAAACACTCAGCAGGCTGTGGTATAGGTATAGAAAGATTCACTAAATACATATTAGATTTGGATCATGTTGAAAAAAGTAGATTGTTTGCTAAAGCACCTGGAAAGTATACCATTTAGTTGTGTTGATTAAAAAACCTAGAAAATGTAACTCAAAGCAAGAGACGTAAATGTTGAACGTCTCTGCTTTTCCTTTCATAAAAATTAACTTATTTTTCACTGGAGGTATCTCATGAATATTAAAAGGGCAATTATTTCAGTTTATGACAAAACTAATTTAGAGGATTTAGCTAGTTTCTTATATCGCAATGGTGTCGAAATTATATGTACAGAAGGAACAAATAAATATTTACAAGAAAAGGGAATCCCTACTGTAAAAATGGCTGATTATATTGGATTTCCTGAAATTTTAGGAGGTCGTGTTAAAAGCATAGATCCAAAATTAGCCGGTGGCATTTTAGCCAAGTCTAACGATAAAAAGCATGAAGAAGATATGATTAATTACAATATAAAAAGGATAGATATGGTTGTGGGTAATTTTCCTACTTTTGAGGAAATTGCCAAAAAAACAAAGAATGAGGAAACACTTTTAGAAAATATCGATATTGGAGGCTATTCTCTTCTTAGAGCCGCAGCAAAAAACTATAAGGATGTTGTAGCATTGGCAGATCCAAAAGATTATCAAACAGTTATTGATAATTTAGAGGATTGTGGCGATGTCCCCTTACAGTTAAGAAGAAAGTTGGCATTGAAAGTTTTCTTTTCTACTTCTAAGTACGATGCAAGTATTCATAAAATTTTTTCAGAACTATTTGCAGCTGAAAAGTTTGACCATGAATTTTTTGAAATATTGGGGAACTTAAGATATGGTTCTAATCCAATGCAAGAAGCGATTCTAATGAAATTTTTAGAAAAAGATACTTTTATCAACTATTTAGAAAATTTGACCTTTCACAAAAAACCTACTTTAAGGATGTTAAAAGACATAAAATTACTTTTTCATTTGGCGAGTTTGACAAACAATGAATTTTTGGGTTTTGCGAAGAAAGGAATTTTCGTATTTGGTTATTGTGCTCCTACTCAAGAAGAGAAAAAACAATTCATTAGAATTATTAAAGAACTTAAAGGTGGGATAGTTTATAGTGACGATCCAAATATAATTTTTGAACTGAAAGATTCAAAACATGACGGAATGATGACTTCTTATAATCTTGAACAAAAAGAAGAGATAATTTCTTTTAAACCCATGGTTTTTAAGGTTAATAAGAAAGTTCTGAAACAAGAAGAAGAATATATTGTGGATAGTGATCTGGTCGTAAAGCAAAATTTCCAAGAGATTTCCTTGGATTTGTCTCCTTCAGAACAATTAGGATTTGAGGTCGCTAAAATTCATAAATCTGATACCGCTGTGTATGTTAAAAATAATCTCATTTGTTCTGGTAATCAATCTTGTTTGAACAGAGAAATCGCACTAAATGCACTCGAAAACACTTTGGAAAAGTTTGAAGTTCTTCCGAAGGAAGGGACAATTATATTTGATTCTCCTATAAATTCAGAGAAGATAACCGATATAATATTAAATTGGCAGGTTGAAAAGGTAATTGTTCCTCCAACCTTACCGGGATACGAAAAATATTTAAACGATTTAGAAGAAAAAGGAGTTACTTTGTTGGTAACACAGGGAAGGTATCATAGATATTAACATAAATTCATTAAGGGGCTTTGCCCCTTAAGA
>NZ_AZRJ01000050.1:0-1267 GCF_002895495.1 Petrotoga sp. HWHPT.55.6.3
CCTCCTTATTACAAATTCATTCTTTTGGTTTTGCTATGTCTTTTAAAATAGAGGCTGATAAAAAGTACATTAAGAAAAATCCTCCTGCTGATAATATTAATGTCCAGTAAATAGGATAAAAATCATTCATAATTCCATATATCATCTGTCCAAGAGGAATAGAGATAGTAGCAAGAAGATTGACTATGGAGATAACCCTTCCTAAAAATTTAATTGAGACTAATGTTTTAAACATAACTGATGATGCGATATTCATAATTTCTATTATGGCAACAATTATACCGCTAGCTATGCATAAGATAATTATTGTTGAAAGTTGACCGAGAATTTGAAAGTAATTGAAAATGACAATGGTGGCTAAGACTGTAAAACCAATAGTAATTCCGAAGATTAAGGGAGGTAATAAATTAGCGGCGTCTTCTTTTTTTAGTAATTTCATGGCTATAAATGGAGCTATTAAAACCATCACCGATAAAATAGCCTCGTAACCACCAAATACTATATCAGAGACATTCAATTTATTTCTTAAAAAAAACACTAAGCTTATGTTGAAAGCGGAGGTGAGGAAAAAGTTTGTCAGTGGAGCGAGGATTACTAATTTTCTTAAGAATGGTTCTTTTTTTACAAGGTTAACCCCATCTAAAAAATCTTTCCAAATTGTATTTTTAACGTTTTCTTCACCATCTTTAATATCCTGAGTATGCATAAAAAGAAGAAGCACAGATCCGAGGAATGATATAACGCCTGCCATTATTAGTCCTACACCTACTCCAATGGTGGCATAGAACGTTGCTGCTAAAAGAGGACCAATAATCCCCACTATCCCTTCATCAATATCTGCAAAAGAGGTTGCCACACCTATTTCTTCTTTTTTTACTATAAGGGGTATTATTCCAACGGATGAGCTACTATAAAATGTTTCAAATGTTTCCAATAATATGACTAATACATAGATTATCCAAATAGTTAAAATAATTCCTGATTCATGAAGTATTCCAAATAAGGCTATTGTGACTCCTGAACAAAGCCCTAAAAAAAACATCCAGTTTCTTCTGTCGAAACGATCCCCAAAAACTCCTGCAATGGGGGAAAATAACAATCTTGGAAAGATAGTTATGGATAGCATAGTTGCAAAAAGAGTAGCAGAACCTGTTGTATCCAAAACGTACAATGAAAGCATAAATTGAACAATGTTGCTTGCTGCCATAGTAAAAGCACTGCTAAACCAATAGAGCATATAATTCCTGTTGTGAAATAATTCTTTCAA
>NZ_AZRJ01000051.1:0-1486 GCF_002895495.1 Petrotoga sp. HWHPT.55.6.3
GGCTGCGGGGCGAAGGGGCGCTATTTATAAAGTTCTTAAAAACAGTAAAAATAATAACATCAGGAGGAACCTTTAATTTATGTCACCAAGTGAACTAGTAACCCTTATAGTATTCGCTGTAGTATTGTTTTTTATCATCACCCACAAAATTAACAGAACCATTGTTGCCATGTTAGGAGCTTCGGTGCTTATTATATTCGGAGTTTTTCCGGACGAAATTGAAGCCATAAGAAATTATATCGATTTCAACACCCTTCTTTTACTGCTCGGGATGATGTTATTTGTAAGCGTTATTCGTAGAACTGGCCTTTTTTCATATGTAGGTATTAAGACTTTGAAAATATTTGGGCATAACGGATACATGTTGTTTATTTCCTTAACTTTTTTGGTTGCATTAATTTCAGGTTTCATTGATAATGTTACTACGATACTTGTTTTTATACCTATTACCTTTGCTATAACGGATTCTTTAAAAATCAATTATTTCCCTTATGTTTTAGGGGAAATTTTTGCATCGAACATTGGAGGTATGGCAACCATCATTGGTGATCCACCCAATATTATGATAGCTTCAGCTGCAGGATTTTCCTTTTCAGAATTTGCTTTAGTTATGTACCCAATTGCAATAATGAATCTCTTGTTCATGGATATGCTTTTTATATTCATTTTTAAAAAAGATCTTCAAATCAAATTTGATAAAGAGAGTATAAAAAGTTTTGATACGTCCCATTTGATCGAAGATAAAAGAAGATTTTTCCTGTCCATAATTCTTTTTGTAAGTGTAATAATCGCTTTTTCTACTCAACACTTTTTAGGTTTGGAGAGTTCTACTATTGCAATAGTAGCAGGATTCTTCTCTTTACTACTATTAGCGCCAAATCAGGTGAGGGATACTTTGAATGAAGTTGAGTGGGAAAGTCTTTTATTCTTTTTTGGTTTATTTCTCATTACAGGGGCGATGGAAGAAACAGGACTGATAGCTAATTTATCCGATGTCATGGTAAAAGTTGCTGGAGATTCGGTAAAATCTTTCACTTTGTTTATTTTACCAGTTGCTAGCTTAATTTCAGGATTCATTGATAATATTCCTTTTACAGCGACTATGATTCCCGTTGTTCAACATTTACAAGTAGTGCAACCCGGTATTTTCAGTAATTTAGATCCGGTGTGGTATTCTCTTGCAATGGGTGCGTGTTTGGGTGGGAATGCAACTTCCATCGGTGCATCCGCAAATATAATTGGACTCGCGATGTTAACCCAGTTCAAGAATAAAACTATCTTGTTCAAAGATTTTGCTAAATACGGATTTTTACTTGTTTTAGGAAATATAGTTATCTCAGAAATTTATTTATTATTATTGTTTTTCTAGAAACTCTAGGATGGATTACAAGAAGAAGCCATACTTGCCAGTCCCTTATGGGCAAGTCAAGGAGTGGGGGCCTAGACTCCTTCATCCTTAGAGGGCGGGGAGCGGGGCAAGGGGCGC
>NZ_AZRJ01000052.1:0-27110 GCF_002895495.1 Petrotoga sp. HWHPT.55.6.3
GGGGAGCGGGGCGAAGGGGCGCTACATATAAAGTTTCTAAAGATAGTTAAAACCTTTTTAGGAGGAAAAACGATTGACAAAAAATGATTTTATTGAAATAAAAAGAATAGTCTCTGATGCAGGTGAAAAATTAAAAATGTGGAGCACCGAGAATTTCCATGTTAATTCAAAAAAATCTCGAACCGATCTTGTAACCGATGTGGATTATCAAATACAAGAATATCTAATAGAAGAGATAAATAAAAGTTTCCCAAATTCATTATTTTTAGCAGAAGAATCAGGACTAACCGAAACCCCTGAGAAAAATGAATATTGGGTTATAGACCCCATAGACGGTACGGTTAATTTTTCAAGGGGCTTGCCAGAACATTGTATCTCGGTAGCCTATGTTGAAAACAAAGAGCCAACAATAGGTATTATCTATTCGCCTTTCATGAACCTTTTTTACTCAGCGATAAAAAACAATGGCGCTTCTTTAAACGATAAAAGGTTGATACCACATTGGGCTAAAAATCTTGAAGATGCCATGATTTCCCTTGGAAATGAGAGAGGGAAAACATACAAATATTTTAAAACATTGGAAGAAAAAGTTATGAGGATTAGATTGTTTGGTACCGCTGCCTTACAGATCGCTTATGTGGCATCGGGTTTTTTGGATGCCTTCATATCTATAAGATCCCATCCATGGGACGTAGCAGCAGGGCATCTAATATTAAAAGAAGCCGGCGGGGAAATTGTAGATCTCGAAGGGAAAAATGTAAATATTTTCCAGGCGGATGCCCTTTACTGCAATCCTTACATTATTCAAGATCTGATAAATAATGTAAAAAATATTCAAAAATTTCAATGATGGATAATAATTTGTATTTATTGGTTCAACGAAACAAATGCGCCCACAGGGCGCATTTTTATTTAAGTGGTTCGTATTTTTATACTTTCTTCTACCGGTGTAATATAAATCTTTCCATCACCTACTTTACCTGTTTGCGCATGTGTTTTTATAGTTTCTATAATTTTTTCAACTCTACTTTCTTCGGTAACTATTTCTAACTTGATTTTTTCTTTGAATTTTACTTCATATTCTTTTTTCTGTTTGTAATCTTCCACCTCTTTTTCCTCACCTTTTTGACTACCATATCCATAGATCTTATCAACGTTAATGCCCTCAATACCAACTTTTTCTAATCCTACGATGACTTCCTCAAATTTTTCTGGTCTGATAAAACATTCAATTTTCTTGTATCCCATATTATTCACCTTCCTCATCAATTTTTACTCTCACGCTTCGACCTTTAAGCGGAGTTAAATCAGGATAACTGACAGATCCATGCTCTGCAAAATCTAAGCCCTCTATTTCGCTAGTAGAATCAATCCTTAAACCTATTGTTAAATCGATACTTTTAAAAAGGATGAAGGTAGTTGCAAGGGTCCAACCTGCAACAGCCAGCACCCCTTTAAGCTGGGTTAAAAACAGGTTTAATCCTCCGCCGTAGAGTAATCCACCGTCCACAGCAAATATTCCAACCATTAATGTACCGAATGCTCCACCAACTCCATGTACAGAGATTGCCCCAACGGGATCATCGATATGTATTTTGTCAAAAAATTCTATAGCTAGAACAACTAAACTACCAGATAAAGCACCTATTATAGCAGCTCCAACGTTAGTTACACTGGCGGTGCCGGCGGTGATCCCAACCAATCCAGCTAAAACACCATTTAGGGTAGAGTTGACGTCCGGTTTCTTGTAAATAAACCAGCCTATCGTCAATGCCCCCAACCCTCCTGATGCGGCAGCTAGATTCGTAGTCATCGCTATATCAGCGATTTTGAGATTTAAACCTGAAATGGTACTTCCCGGGTTAAAACCAAACCATCCAAACCATAGGATGAAAACACCTAATGCAGCTAAAACTAAGCTATGTCCTGGTATCTTATTTGGCGTTCCGTCTGATCTGTATTTACCGGTTCTTGGCCCTAAAACCATTGTTCCCATCAGTGCAGCCCAGCCGCCTACGGAATGGACAACTGTGGAACCTGCAAAATCAACCATATCTGATAACCAACCTCCACCCCATATCCAATGGCCAACTATGGGATATATAAACGCACTGATGAAAACACTGTAGATCAGATAACCTGTGAATTTAGTTCTTTCCGCCATTGCTCCAGATACTATAGTTGCAGCGGTTGCAGCAAATACCGTCTGGAATATTAAAAAAGCATTAAGCGGAATGTTTAATCCCAGATATTCAAAACTTCCTTGCCAACCTATGAAACCATTCCCAAGTCCAAACATAATAGTAAATCCAATTAGCCAGTAAAGTATTGAGCCCACTAAAAAATCTGTAAAATTTTTCATGATGATGTTTACCGTGTTCTTTGATCTTGTAAATCCAGCTTCCACTAGTGCAAATCCAGCTTGCATAAAAAACACTAAAAACGCTGCGAGTAAAGTCCACATAGTATCGATGGAACGTACCACGTCCTCCATAGTAATACTATCTGCGAGTAAGACGGTTGGAACAATAAAGGCAACCGACAACATAAACAAACTCTTCCAAACTCTCTTCATAATACCCTCACACTCCTTTTTTTATTTTTTACAAACCCCAGAATATGGTACTTAACGTAGACTTTTTTCACCTCCCGATGCAAAATAAAAAAACCGACGCATTAATTTTTCTGCGTCGGCTTTATAACAACAATACTACAGCGTTTTGAGCCGACGCTGTTTATTATTGTTATTATTGGAAGAAATTAAGTATTCATTACACTCTTTTGCCGCTTGTTTCCCTTCATTTATTGCCCATACCACCAAACTTTGTCCCCTTCTCATATCTCCAGCTGAAAAAATCCCTTCTACATTTGTCGAATATTTCCCTTCCTCTGTTTTAACGTTTGATCTTTTATCTGTTTCTACATTTAACTGCTCAATTAAATATTTTTCGGGGCCCAAGAACCCCAAAGCTAAAAGAACTAAATCTGCTTTCCATACCTTTTCTGATCCGTCTATTTCTTTTGGGAAAAATTTTCCTGTTTTATCCTGTTTCCATTCTACTTCAACCGTATGGACCTCTTTAACGTTGCCTTTTATATCTCCGACAAATCTTTTAGTTGAAATGTTGTACAATCTCGGATCTTTACCGAATAGTTCTGCATATTCTTCCTGAGCATAATCAACAGATAAAACTTTGGGCCATTCTGGCCAAGGATTGTTTTGTCTCCTTAAAAGTGGAGGTTTGCCCATAATTTCAAACTGTATGACACTTTTACAACCCTGTCTTAAACTAACTCCCATACAATCCGTTCCTGTATCTCCTCCCCCGATTACGATAACGTTCTTACCCTTGGCAGAGATCTCCTCAATATCTTTTTCACTATTTAAAAGTTGAGACAATATTCTCTCGTTCGCACTCTTCAAAAATTCTGTGGCAAAGTATATCCCGTTTAGGTTTCTTCCCTCTACATTTAGATCTCTCGCTTTAGCGGTACCTCCACATAATACAACACCATCAAACTCTTCTTTTAGCTTTTGAGCTGGATAATCTTTGCCAATGTTTATATTAGTTTTGAATTGTATGCCAGATTTTTCCATCAATTCTATGCGTCTTTTTACAATCTTTTTGTCCAATTTCATATTTGGTATGCCGTAAGTCAATAAACCCCCAGGGTAATCATTCTTTTCAAAAACAGTAACTTCATGACCATATCTGTTTAACTCTGAAGCACATGATAACCCTGCCGGTCCAGAACCTACAACAGCCACCTTTTTACCAGTAGAGTAAGATGGTTTATCCTTTTCTACCCAACCATTTTTGAATGCCTCTTCTATGATGTAATATTCAATACTTTTAATGGAAACTGAATCCTTTACCAAATTATTTACGCAAGCTTTTTCGCATGGAGCTGGACAGACCCTCCCTGTGAATTCTGGGAAACTGTTTGTTTCGATCAACCTTTCGTAAGCTTCTCTCCAAAGGTTTCTGTATACTAAATCATTCCATTCTGGAATCAAATTATTCAAAGGGCACCCCGAAACCATATTATTTATCAATATGCCAGAGTGACAAAACGGAGTGCCACAGTTCATACATCTTGCTGCTTGCATTCGGAGTTCATCTTTTTCCATTTCTATGTACAATTCTTCCCAATCATTTATTCTTATTTTTGAGGGTCTTTCTTCAGAGGTTTTTCTTTCATACTTTAGAAATCCTTGAGGATCGCCCATATAGTGACCTCCTTTACAAATTTCGAATGTTCAATGCGTTTGAACTAAAGATTGTTGCTTGTAATTATCTTCAAATGCCTTCATAAGAGCTTCTTCACCGGTAATCCCATCGATATGTACCCTATTTACAGCCTTCATCATTCTCTTATAATCTTTGGGTATAACCTTAATGAGTCTTTCCTTAGCCTTTTCCCAATTGTCTAAAATGTTTTTAGCCACATTACTCCTCGTGTACTTGTAATGCTTTTTTATCAGCTCTTTTATTTCGTTCTCTTCGTTCTCATCTTCAACATTTTCCAACAAAACGGTATCTTTATTACATTTGGATTCAAAGCTATTGTCTTTGTCATATACGTAGGCTATTCCACCTGACATACCTGCAGCAAAGTTTCTACCCGTTTTACCGAGTATAACAACCTTCCCACCTGTCATATATTCACACCCGTGTTCACCAACACCTTCGACAACAGCAGTAGCACCACTGTTTCTGACCGCGAAACGTTCACCCGCTAAACCACTGATGTATATTTCACCGTTTGTTGCTCCATACAATGCAACGTTACCAACAATTACATTTTCTTCCGCATAGAATCGAGAATCCTTGGGCGGGTATACGATAATTTTTCCACCAGATAAACCTTTCGCTATGTAATCGTTTGAATCGCCTTCTAATATCAACGTTTCCCCCTTGGGTATGAAGGCTCCAAAACTTTGGCCAGCTGATCCTTTGAAATGTATTTTTATTGTATCTTCAGGCAGTCCTTCCTCACCATATCTTTTAATTATTTCGCTTCCCAAAATTGTCCCAACGGTTCTATTCACATTTTTTATATCTAAAGTGGCCTCAATCTTTTCACCATTTTCTAATGCATTCTGGCAAATGGGAAGTAATTTAGTTATGTCCAAGGTATCTGATAAACCGTTGTTTATTGGTTTAGGATATTGGCTGAATGAGTAATTTTTTATTTCTGGTTTGTATAATAATTTTGAAAGATCAATACTATGTGCTTTCCAATGATTTTTCATTTCTTTCTGTTTTAATTTATCAACGCGTCCAACCATTTCACTAACCGTTCTGAATCCTAACTTGGCCATATATTCCCTTACTTCAGATGCGAGAAAGTACATGAGATTGACAACGTATTGAGGATCGCCCTTGAAATTTTTTCTCAGTTCAGGGTTTTGTGTCGCAATTCCCACAGGACATGTATCCAAATTGCAAACTCTCATCATGATACAACCTAAGGCAACTAACACAATTGTGGCAAACCCGAACTCTTCTGCGCCCAGAAGTGCGGCAATCACTATGTCTTTTCCAGTTAGTAACTTACTATCCGTTTCCAAAGTGACCCTGTCTCTCAACTTGTTCATCACCAAGGTTTGATGAGTTTCAGCCAATCCTAACTCCCAGGGCAAACCTGCGTGCCTTATACTAGTACGTGGTGAAGCCCCTGTACCGCCATCAAAACCGCTTATCAATATTACATCCGCTCCAGCTTTTGCTACACCCGCTGCTATGGTACCTACACCAGATTTTGAAACCAATTTTACGTTTATTCGAGCGTTTCTATTAGCGTTTTTTAGGTCGTATATCAATTCTGCTAAATCTTCTATCGAGTAGATATCGTGATGTGGAGGGGGTGAAATGAGAGTAACTCCTGGAATAGAGTTCCTTACCTTTGCCACCCATGGATAGACCTTGTTCCCAGGTAGCTCTCCACCTTCCCCGGGTTTTGCACCTTGGGCTATCTTTATTTGGATCTCTTGAGCGTTGTTTAAGTAGTTGATCGTGACTCCGAATCTTCCAGAAGCCACCTGCTTTATTGAACTATTCTTCGAATCCCCATTTTGTTCTTTTGCGAAACGGTTTGAATCCTCCCCTCCTTCACCTGTGTTACTCTTGGCACCTATTCGATTCATAGCTATTGCTATGGCTTCGTGGGCTTCTTGACTTATTGACCCGAAAGACATAGCTCCTGTTTTGAACCTTTTGACAATCGATTCGACAGGTTCTACTTCGTCAATGGGAATTGCTTTCGTTTTATCAAAATTGAACTCAAAAAGACTTCTCAAACTATACAATTTTGCATCTTCGTCGACTATAGATTGTGAAAACTTTTTGAAAAGTTCATAATCGTTGTTTTTAACAGCATTTTGTAAATAATAGATGGATTCAGGGTTATACAAGTGATACTCACCTTTTGCCCTCCATTTTATAAGACCTTCTGAATCAAGCACCAATTCTTTATTAACCTGATCAAATGCTTTTGAATGGCGTTTAGAAACTTCTTGAGCTATTTCTTTTAGGCCTATTCCTTCTATTTGTGAAGTGGTTCCCTTAAAAAATTGTTCTACAATAGACTTTTTTATTCCTACTATTTCAAAGGTTTGAGCACCTTGATAACCTTGAAGGGTCGAGATCCCAAGCTTTGATAACACTTTTTGAATACCTTTCAAAGATGCATCTCTATACCTTTGAACGGCTTCTTCATACTTCAAACCTTTAATGTAGCCTTTATTGACTAAACTTTCAATACTTTCATAGGTGAGATATGGATTGATAGCAGAAGCACCATAACTTATGAGTGTACAAAAATGATGTACTTCTCTTGGTTCCGCTGATTCCAAAATTATTCCAATCTCTGTTCTATTTTCTTCCCTAACCAAATGGTGATGAAGACCCGATACCGCCAGTAAAGCTGGAATTGGTGCATAATCTTGGTTAACCCCTTTATCTGTCAATATCAATATGTTAGCACCATCGTTTATGGCAGAATCAGCCCTTTGAAAGAGGTTTGTAATTGCCTTTTTTAATCCTTCTTCTCCATCTTTTACCTTGTATAAGATGGGTAAAGTGACGGCTTTAAAACCTTCTAAGTCAATATTTTTTATCTTTTCCATTTCATCGTTGGTAAGAATAGGGTTTTTGATCTTAATTTGCCTACAACTGATGGATGATGGATCAATAAGATTACCTTCAGAACCTATGTAAAGATGGGTAGAGGTGACAATTTTTTCTCTTATCGCATCTATTGGAGGATTGGTTACTTGAGCAAAAAGTTGTTTGAAATATTCGTACAACAACTTTGGACGTTCAGATAAAATGGCCAAAGGTGTGTCATCCCCCATCGCTCCAACAGGGTCGGAAGAATCCATAACCATAGGTTCTATGATCATTTCAATGTCTTCAAATGTGTAACCAAAACATTTTTGTTTTGTATTTAAAGATAAATTATCAATTTCTGTATTTCCCTTTTTTGGATGCTCAGGTAGATCTTCAAGATTCACAATGTTCTCTTTCACCCATGAGAAATAGGGCTTTTCTGAAATTATTGGTTGTTTTATCTCTTCGTTATTTAGAATTCGACCTTTGTCAATATCCAGCAACAACATATTCCCTGGCGTGATCTTTCCCTTAGTTGAAATCTTCTGAGGAGGTATTTCAAGGACCCCAGCTTCTGAAGCAAGTACCAATTCATCATTCGTTATGTAGTATCTTAATGGTCTTAATCCGTTTCTGTCCAGTGTAGCACCTACTTTGGTACCATCGGTAAAAATAATCGCGGCGGGTCCATCCCAAGGTTCCATTAAGCAACTATGAAATTCATAAAAAGCTTTCTTTTCTGCATCCATTGTTTGATTGTTTTCCCAAGGTTCTGGTATCATCATCATTATTGAATGAGGTAGCGATCTACCAGACAAATAAAGGAATTCTAAATTGTTATCAAACATTGCTGAATCACTACCATCCTCATCGATTATGGGGAAAATATCGTTGATGTTTTCTCCAAAGATATCAGTACTTACCTTGGATTGCCTTGCCCTCATCCAGTTAACGTTACCAATTATAGTGTTGATCTCTCCGTTGTGAACCATATACCTATAGGGGTGAGCCCTTTCCCAACTGGGAAATGTGTTCGTACTGAATCTGGAGTGTACAATAGAAAATGCTGATTTGAAGAGAGGATCAGTCAAATCTGGGAAAAAGTGCTTTAATTGTTCCGCTGTTAACATCCCTTTATAGACAATTGTTTTAGAAGATAGACTGGCTATATAAAAAGTTCTGTTTTCATCTGTTGGCGGTATTTTTATCTCCTTTTCACTTTTTTTCCTAATTAGATACAATTTTCTTTCAAATTCTATTCCAGATTTCAAGGTAGGATTTTTAGCGATAAAAACTTGGAGAAAAGATGGCATACTTTTTAACGCAGTTGGGCCAACAAAGGCTTTATTGATAGGTACATCTCTCCAACCTATCACCTTTTGGCCTTGATTGGTGACTATTTTTTCGTATTGCTGTTTGAAGATATTTGTAAGAGTTTTATCACGTGGGCAGAAAATCATACCCACGGCATATTCACTTTGATTTGGAAGAGTGAATCCTAAGTGTTTTGATTCTTTTATTAAAAAATCATGGGGAAGCTGCAGCAGTACCCCCGCTCCGTCCCCATCATTTTCTCCTCTGCCTCGTGCACCACGATGAGCCATATTTTTTAAAACAGTCAACGATTTGTCAACTATTTCGTGTGACTTTATTCCTTTTGTACTTGCAACTAATCCAATTCCACAAGCATCATGCTCAAATTTTGGATCGTAAAGTCCTTTATTCATTTTAACCCTCCCTCCTATATTGGAGACTGCCCCAATACAGTGTGTTTCTGTACAATACTTTTTGGAACCCCGGTTTTATGCACAAAAAAGAAAATAATAATAGATATTAAAGGCTTATCAAAATTGGTTTATGTACTTACTAATCTCCCAATCTGTTACCGCTACCTTATACTCTTCAATTTCCTTTTCTTTTAATTCTATAAATTTTTCAAATATATGTTCTCCCAAGACTTCTTTCATAAATTCATCATTTTTCAAGGCTTCCAAGGATTCTTGGAGCGAACCAGGTAAATATCTAATATTTTTTTCGTTCTTTTCTCTGTGGTCCATTTCGTAAATATTTCCATCAACGGGTTGAGGAGGTTCGATCTTGTTTTTTATACCTTCTAAACCAGATGAAAATACGCTTGCTAGCAGTAAATAAGGATTTGCCGTTGGATCTGGAGATCTCAATTCCAACCTAGTTCCTTCCCCTCTCGACATGGGTATCCTCACTAAAGCACTTCTGTTTGATACTGACCATGCGATGTTAACAGGGGCTTCGTATCCCGGAACTAACCTTTTATATGAGTTTATCGTAGGATTTGCCAAAACGGTTATCGTATCAATATGCTTAAAAACGCCCCCGATAAACCATCTAAGCTCATTACTTAACTGATAAGTACCATTTGGATCGTAAAAGATATTCTTTCCGTCTTTAAAGATACTCAAATGGGTATGCATCCCTGAACCATTCATACCAAAAAATGGTTTAGGCATAAACGTTGCCCATAGTCCGTTCAATAGGGCTATCGTTCTTACAACCAACTTAAAAGTTTGAATATTGTCAGCGGTTCTTAAGGCATTGTCGTACCTGAAATCAATCTCGTGTTGAGAATTAGCTACTTCGTGGTGAGCAGCCTCCACCCGAATCCCCATATTTTGTAGAGTTTCCACCATGTTTTTTCTAACCCTTTCCCCCAAATCTATGGGAAGTAAATCAAAATAGCCTCCCTTATCGAGAGGAGATAATACGGGTTGCCTCGTCTTCTCATCCCTTGGGAGAATAAAAAATTCTGGTTCCGGACCGGCATATGGGGTATAACCGTACTCTTTCATCTCATTCATGACTTTTTTCAACACATATCTGGGGTCCCCTTGAAAATGCTTTCCATCAGAAGTGTGAATGTCACAAATGAATCTACCCACTTTTTCCCTTTCTACGGTCCATGGTAAAACTGTAAAGGTATCAATATCAGGTTTCAGCAACATATCGGATTCGTTGATTCTCACTAGACCTTCAATCGATGAACCATCAAACATAGTCCCGTTTGTCAAAGAAGATTCTAATTCTGTAGATGGAATTTCGACGTTTTTCAAGGTGCCGTTGATATCTGTAATTTGGAGTCTAATATACTTTATACCTTGGCTTTCTATTTGTTCCAATAGTTCCTCTTTTGTCATAAATTTTTTCCCCTCCCAATAAAATTTTGTTATTAGTAACTCTAAAACTTGATTTAGCGCCGATCGTTAAGGGGTAAACCCCTTAAAAACCTCAAATTAAAGGCCAAAATCATTTAAAAATTTAGTTTGCATACAGCAGCAAACGCTCCCGCCTATTAAGATATTATTTTCATTAATTAGCTTAAATTGAAAATTGTTTCATTATTTCTAATTATTGGTAAATATTTATGATTAGAAGTATTTATTTGCGATTATACACTGAAATCTCCATTTATCAAAATTTGAAAAAAATTTCGTTATATTTGCTCGAAATCTTTTATTTACAAGTATCTCAAGAAAGTTGATAATTTTTATCATATTTTATCGACATAAAACTTTTTCTTTTTATTAACTTTTTTGATATATAAAGATCGAAAGAGGGACAATTATGAATTCAAATTGACCCAGCTTTTACATATCTTGAGTCCTTCGCTTGCATCTTTAGCGTAGGCATCGCATCCAAAGGTTTCAGCTAGTTTCCTGTTCATCGAGGCACCACCGGCAATAACTTTCAAGTTAATACTCAATTTTTTCAGTTCATTTACCACTTCTTCTATCTTTCCTACTGTAGTTGTCATCATAGCCGATAGCCCCAAAATGTTCGGTTTTTCTTTTTGTACAACGTCGATTATTATTGAAGTTTCTACATCTTTGCCTAGATCTATAATTTTGAAGTTAGCGCTTCTTAATACTGCTGCTACTATATTTTTACCAATATCGTGTATATCTCCTTCTACAGTGGCTAGTACTACTTTAGCTTTTTTATCGTTTTGAGATTCAGGAATCAAATTGTTTAAGTAATCAAAAATGGGTTTGACAGTTTCAGCAGCTAACAACAACTCAGGAAGATATATGTTCCCTTGTGCATAGAGGTCTCCGATCTTTTCCATTGCCTTACCAAGCACATCTTGACTAACTTCTAATGGACTTTTCTCTTTTAACTGATTTTCAATAATTAGTTTTACTTCATCTTCTTCACCTTGTAAAATCTTCTCGGTTAATTCGTCTTGTTTTTCAACTTTACTTGGTATTACAATGTTTTTATCCAACAACAGGTTACCATTCAACGTGTTCATAAGGAACTCATCTTCGGGATTTAAGATGGCTGAAGTCAAGCCTTTACTTTTTGCCCTTGAAAGAAAAGCTGCATTTATATAATTTCTGTTTGGTAAGCCGAAACTAAGATTCGAAAGACCCATAGTGGTATTGAACCCATTTTGCGAAAGTAATTTTACCGTTTGAATGGTGATATTTGGATCATTATTTGCAGCAAGAGATAAAACTAATGGATCAACTATAATTCTATCTTTAGTTATTCCTTTACTTTCAATGTACGGCCATTTTCTTAGCACTAGTTGTAGCCTTTCTTCAGCAGATTCTAAAATCTCTTTCTCAAGCGCTAATACTATTAGTAATCCTCCATATTTTTTAATAAGCTCTAATTTTCTGTCCAAATCTTTTCTACTCAATTTGGAAGAATTGATTATCGGCCTTCCAGGATACTCTTTTAAAGCTGTTTCTAAAAAACTTATATTTTGAATGTCAAAAGAAATCGGAAGAGAAGAGTGCTTGTCTAGCTCTATGATAACTTGCTTGAAATGCTCTTCATTCAAAATCTTTTCGATACCCAAGTTAACGTCTATTGCATGTGCTTTGGCGTTTTTTTGACTGTTAGCTCTTTTTATTACATTTTCGAAGTTGAATTCTTCGATTTCATTTTGAAGTTTTTTGTTCCCGGCAGGATTTATTCTCTCTCCGATAACACTAAACGGATGTAATTTGTTTAATATTGTTCTTGAAGAGTACATAATAGGTATTTCTTTTATTATTTTTTTAGGTCTTCTTTTTACCATATTTCTAATAACTTTTATATGTTCTGGAGAGGTACCACAACAGCCTCCGATTATATTTACTCCTAAATCTAAATAGTCTTCCACGAACATTCCAAATATTTCGGGCGTCATTTTGTATTCCAAATCTTTTCCATCGAAAATGGGTTTACCAGCGTTTGGTTCGACTGATAAGAACTTGTTTGTTGAAAGAGATAGACGTTCAAAAACTTTTAAAAGATCCTCGGGACCCAAAGTACAGTTAATTCCTAGTACATCTACATCTAAATCATTAAAAACATTCGCAAAGATTTCCACAGAAGTTCCTGTAACAGAACGACCGTTTTCTTCAAACGTCATATGAGCTATTAAAGGTAAATCTTCTGTGACTTTTCTTATTCCATACACAGCTGCTTTTAACTCTTTTATATCTGTCATGGTTTCAACGATAAAACCGTCTACACCATTTTCAAACAACACTTTTGCCTGCTGATAATACTCGTCTATAGCTTCGTCCATTTCAAGCATTCCCATAGGCTTTGGATACTCTCCTAGAGAGGATAGATCTCCAAAGACTAAAGCCTTGCCTTTCGATGCTTGTTTAGCAATTTCAACAGCTTTGACGTTGACCTTTTCGAATGCTTCTTCATAATTTAGCTCTTTGAGTTTTCGTCGATTTCCACTAAAAGTATTAGTTAAAAGAATGTCTGCTCCAGATTTTACGTATTCACTTTGTAGATTGTAAACTACTTCTGGATATTCGATGTTTAAAATCTCAGCAGGAATATTTTTATATCCTCTTTTTATAAATTCTGTTCCATATCCTCCGTCTAAAATGAGTATCTTTTCATTCAATATTTCTGCAAACTCTTTTCTATTCATCATACCACCCTATCATACATACAGTACTTTTTCTTGGAGTTATGATACCAGTTTCTTTGTTGACAACTACTATCTCTGTTTTGAGTAAATTACAGACGATATCCCAATTTTTTCTCACATCTATATCCGAATATCCAGGAGAAAATCTCCTGGTACCTTTACCGAAATCTTTTCTAAGTTTTTTATCGATAGATTCGTTGAACGCTTCTATGGCTTCTGAAGCCCAAGCATCCATTAACATGGAAGAGAGAGTATTGGCGTTTGATATATAGTTGTCTATTTCGTATCCTAAGGTGGATACAAAAAAAGTGATCGACTTAACACCTTCGAAAGATTTAGGAATCAGCTCTTTTGGAAGTGAGTCTACTTTGTATGTGTCACATATGGCTTTTGGTTGTGCTAATTCTAAGCCGATCTTGTATATTTTATTTATTTCTTCTTTTAATTTGTCGTTGATTTGGAATTTAGATCCATTGAAGCCTGCTCGGAGTAAGTATATTTTTTTTTGAGGCATTATTTCATAAGTTTCTGGAATGTAGATTTTAATAAAATTCCCCCTCCTGTTATTTCGATAATAACATCTTTAGAAAGTCCTGTGATAGCGCCCCTTCGCCCAGACATTAAGGGGTTCCCCCCTTAAAAACCCCAAATTCGCGTAACATCATTTGCTTCGCAAATGAGAATATGGAAATTGTTTCTAAAACATTATAAAGAACCATTTTGACAAAGCTGCAAAAACTTTGTTTGCACACTGCAGCAAACCAATCCGCACCCATCTAAGGAAAAATAAAAGGCTAAGCCTTTAACCACTCTCCCCACCTATGATAAGATCTGCGAGTTGTCCTAAATCGTCAACTACAAGATCCGGTTTTATTGCAGAATCTTTTAGATCCTCTAATTTTGCTTCCCCGGTTAATACTAATGTAGATAACGTACCAGCGTTTATTCCAATTAATATATCGGTATACAACCTGTCTCCAACTATACAGGTTTTTTCTGGGGTTACTTGATAATCTTTCATTATCATTTCTAAAATCTTGGGATCTGGTTTCCCAAAGATGATGTCGGGTTCTTTATTGCATGCTTTAGATACTACACTTGCAATAGCAGCGGTATCGGGGATAGGCCCTTCTTCTGTTGGACAGTTCAAATCTGGATTGGTTACAAAAAAGAAGGCCCCTTTAGATACAAATATGGAGGCTTTTGCCAACTTATCATAGGTTAAGCTTTTATCGAAGGTAACTACCACCATCTCAGGGGAATCTGTTACAATTTCATGCCCTAATCTTTCATACTCTTGTATCATTGAGGGTGTAGCCACCAAAAAAATTCTTTTTGTCCCAAACTTATCTTTTATATACTCTGCAGCGGCTATGCCTGCAGTGTAAATCTCATTTTCTTTAATTGGATAGTTTAAGGCGTCAAACTCTTGTTGGTATTCTTTCGTCGATTTGTTTGAATTGTTGGTTAAAAAGACAAGCTTTTTATTTTGTCTTTTCAAAAGGCTGGAGAATTTTAGTGCACCGTTAACTAACTTTTGGCTGACATAAAAAGTACCGTCTATATCTAAAACGAAGAGTTCTATTTGTTGTAATTTTTCGATTGTTTTTATATCGTTTATCAGAGTAAAAACCACCTTTTTTAAAATTTAATTCTGTTTTTAGAAACTCTAAACCTTTTATTAGCGCCCCTTCGCCCCGCTCCCCACCCATAAGGAAAAGGGTCTGTTTTTTTCACCCCGCTGCCCAGACTACATTCTTTTGTGTTATTCTTCTTCTAATTCTGTGAAGCCTATTCCTATTGCCCCAGGCCCAGAATGTGCTCCGATTACTGCTCCCAAGGTGCCTGGATATATTTTACCTTCATAGTTTAGTTTTTCTTTGAGTTTTTCTATCATGTATTCTTCGTCTTCTTTACATATGGCGTTTCTTGTACAGATAATTGCTTTTTTAGGATCTTTTATTCTATCTGAAATTATATTAACCATTTCATCTAAAGATTTTTTTCTTGATCTAACCGCTTTTATTGGTTTTACTACTCCATTTACAAATTCCATTATCGGTTTTATATTTAATAGAGTGCCGACAAACTGTGTGGCACCACCTATTCTTCCACCGGCTTTCATGTATTTCAAGGTTTTCACAGTGAATAGTGTGCTGGTTTTTTTGATAGATTCTTTGGTTTTTTTGGAGATTTCTTCAAAATATTTTTCCCCACTTTTGATCATTTGTGCGATTTTTATTTCCAAAGCAGCCTGACCACATGTGCAAGTTCTTGTGTCTATTAAGGTTATCTTTGAGTCTTGGTATTGCTTGGTAAAATCGTTTTTTGCTATATTAGCATTTTGATAACTTGCAGATAACTCGCTTGATATTGTTGTAACTATTATCTCTTTGAAACCTTTATCATATGTTTCTTTAAAAGCGTTGAACCAATCTTCTGGATTTGGTGCTGCAGTTTTTGGGGGTTTGTCAGGATTTTCAGCCATTTTTTTATAAAATTCTTCATCGGAGATATCTTTACCTTGAACGAGGTACTTTTTTCCATCAAAGGTTATGTAAAAAGGAATTTTAAGGATGTTATATTTTCGAAGTATTTCTTTTGGTAAGTTGCTTGCAGCATCAACTATCTGTGCTATTTTAGGCATAAAAAATCCTCCCTTAAATAGTTTTTTCAATTATAATTATATATCAATTAATAAATAAAAATATACCACCCTATCACATAACTTTTGCAAACGAGCTTTATAGCGCCCCTTCGCCCCGCTCCCCACCCATAAGGAAGAGGGACCTGCGGTCCCTTAAACCCTGTTTTTCATCCATAAGGAAAAGGATTTTTATTTGCACCCTTTCCCAGCTTTTTAACCATAAGGAAAAAGATTTGTTCCTTTTTACCCCGCTCCCCGCCCATAAGGAAAAGGGCTCCATCTGATCAGTTATTTTCGATGAATTTTTCTATACTTTTAATGAATTGTCTAATGTCATCCAAATTTTCTGTTATTATGTCGTACAGCTCTTCTTGAGAGATCATGTGATACATATGGACCAATCTATTCCGATAACCAGCCATTTGAATCAATTTCTGGCTCAAATTCTTGTTTATAATATCTTTTTCTCCAAGCCCCAAAGCAATAGCTTTATACTCAGTGGACATGTCTATGCTACCTGTCTTAGCTAATATATGCCTTCCAATATCAAAGATTGCTTCTAAAGACCTTCGGAGAAAGCTTTCAGCGGCTGCAGGGTTTCTTCTATCTCGTAGAAATTCTTCTTTTGATAAGTGAGATAGTATTTCTAATTGAATTAGATAGTCATTAATAAGTATCAATCTATCTCTAATAAGCTCTTTATTTATCATCTTTCATTTCTCCTCGTACTTTTCTAATACTTCCTTGGTGTATAAATCGAGTACATATTTAAAATCCGCAGCCCGCCTTAATATCATCATTTCATATTCATCTTTGAAACTTTCTGATTCACTATATACACATATGCCTTTTAACGCTTCAGTCTGGAATACAGAATGAGTTTCTTGCAAAAAAACCAGATCTAATTTGTAAGGTTTGAATAATTCTTCTAATTCATTGTATATACTCGCATAAAGCTTGTATCTTTGCTTTATACTATCCAAATCAAACAAAAAAACTATTCCCACATCTATGTCTGTGAGAGGATCATCTATTTTTATATTGTTATCATCATTGTCTTTTAGTAACTGATAAGCCTTTTCTTTCTGCGAGCCAAACAAATAAACTAACCCTATTTTATATTTTTTACACAAATCTTTTATGAATTCTAATTTGTTCTGAACCATGTTGTTCACCTGCTTAATTCTTTTGTATTTAAATCTTATACTGTCTTGGGAAACTTTAAAAAGATAGATGCAGCGCCCCTTCTCCCGCTCCCCACCCATAAGGAAGAGGGACCTGCGATCCCTTAGACCCATACGTTAAGGGGCGAGCCCCTTAAGATCCCCGAACGTTAAGGGGAACCCCGTTAAAAACCCCAAAACAAGGTCAAAATCATTTAAAAACATCGTTTGCACAATGCTGCAAACTTAAAAAAGCTTTTTGCACAAAGCTGCAAAAGGGCTTCGCCCTGTGACCCTTTTAAAAAAGTGCGTTTTTGTGAGCTGCGCTTAGTCATTATTTGCGCCCCTTCGCCCCGCAGCCCGTCCATATGAGGATTAAATTGATTTTTGCTATTTTAATTATATCATATCTTTTTGAAGGTGAGTTATTTTATCATATACTTCCGTATAATAAGTTTTATAGCGCCCTTCCCCCGCTGCCCGCCCTCAAGGAAGAAGTTCTTTGTTAGCACCCCTTCGCGCCGCTCCCCACCCTTCGCTTTAGATCATAATTTGATGTCTTTGAAATGATATAGAATCCTTGTTTTTTTGGCTGGTCCTTCTTTTATTTCTATGAAGAATATATGTGATATAATTTAATCGTAGAATGAGCGAGAATGAGGTGACATTATGAAAATTCTAAGTTATAGAATATTACTTAAGAAAGAAGCTGAAGGAGGTTATACCGTTATAGTCCCTCTTCTTCCAGGCTATGTCACATACGGAGATACAATAGAAGAAGCAATAAAAATGGCAAAAGAGGCTATTCAATTATACATAGAAAGCTTGCAAGAACACGGAGAAGAGATACCTACTGAAGAAGAAACTATGGAGTATACATTAACGGTGGAAATTTAGATGTCCAAACTACCAAACCTTACCCCTCAGCAAGTTATCAAAATTCTTGAAAAGCTAGGTTTTGTGTTAGATAGGGTTAAATGCACTTAGTGAAAGAAAAGTAGTTAGCAATAGCAAATGTTCATTAAAACTAGCAACAATTTTTAGTTGAAAAACGCCCATTTAGGGCGTCTTTTCAGAAATTATTTAAGTAACTCTTTTAGTTCTTCTATGGTTATACTAAGAATGTTCTTCTTTATTTTGTTTATGGTTTCTTCGTTTGCTTTTCTGATCTTTTCTTCTAATCTTTTATCAAAATCTTCTCCAAACCTTTGGTTTAGAATTTCTATGATTACTTCTCTTTCACCTTTTTCCATGCCTTCTTCAAATAATGAGGCTCCTATCTTTGCCATTCGTATCACCTTATTTCTGGTACACTTTTCGTTTAGTAAGTGCATAGATTCTTAAAACTATTTGTGGATTAAGGTTTTTTTCTTTTGATAAATTTCTTATTAAGCTTTTTAATTGCATTAGATTTTTCATGAGATCATCTCCAAGTATTTTCTCAACACTTTTTCAATTTTTAGTTTTTTTGAGTATTCTATTAATTTGTTTAGGTTTTTATCTTTGTTAGATATATAAGCTTTTAATGAATTTTTGAATAAATCTTTATCCATATTGTTTCTGTTTTTGACAATATCACATATTGTTCTCTCTTTATCATATACTTTTATTTCTCTTCCAAAATTGGTTTTTGATTTTGTTAGTCCGAGATCATAGTTTTCTTTTTTTGTCCAATGTATGTTTACATTGTATTTTTCTAGATTTTTAAGGTTATAACCCTGAGGGAGAGTTACTGAGTAATTTATTGGGTCTCTATCTGTTAAATTATGTAAATATAGTGCTGTTTCATGGGAAAAGACTATTTTTTGAAATTTTTTTTGTAATATATACATTTCATCTTCAAATGTTCCTGGAGTAATGTATGTACCCCTTTCTAATCTTTCGAGAATATTTTTTTCTATAAAAATATTTAGATATTGTCTTGGGATTCCTAATTCAACAACCTCTTTTGTAGTTATTATCCCATCTTTTTTATTTATTAATTTTTGTAATTTTTCAATATAATTCATATGATCACCTCTTTACAAGTACACTATAATTATACACTATTAATGTGTAAAAGTCAAATTTTGGTGATCTATAAGATAATAATCAAAAATCATAATTATTTTAAAAAATCATTGTTATAAGAATTGGAACGGAAAGAGAAAGTATTACTCCTTGTCCAAAGGCTATTAGAGTAGTTTCTTTATCGGTGCTTTTTGCTATTACTCCAAGCATTGTGTCCATTGAAGTGGCTCCTCCAATTGATGCTGCTCCTAATGGGGACCATTTAGCAACTAAAGGAATTAAAACTATTGCTAAAATTTCTCTGATTACATTTGCAGTGAAAGAAATTGCTCCTAAAACAGGAGAGTAGAGATTGCTGATCATAACACCTGAAAGTGAATACCAACCGAATCCTGCAGATGCGCCTAGTGATTCTTTTAAATTAAGGTTCGTGAAAAATATTGCCAAAGAGCCAAAGATAAGACTTCCTAATATGGTTAAAATTGATTGAAAGAGTATATTTTTCATGTTGACTTTTAATTTTGAGAGTATCTTTTCTTCACTGCCAATATCAACCCCAACGCTAAAAACCAAAAACATTAATAAAATAGTAGTTAAATTGTTCGGGATATTAAAGTTAAAATAGATACCAGATATTATTCCAGCAACGACTGCAGATAATAGCAATATCATTTAGTTTTCTCCTTTTTAAAGAACTTTTCGTAAATGGAAGTGAAAAGAACGCTTCCAATAATGGAAAAAACAGCTATGTATAAAGCTGTGATTCCAATTTCTTTAATTTGAGAAATCAAGACGTCATCGTTGCCAATTTCATAACCCATGAAAAAGAGTAACAAAACCGTTGACCATAGAACAGGTTTGATTTTTTTCAACCATTTTAGCCTTCCTTTTAATCCAAAAAAAAGGCCAATTGAAAAAGCTATAAGTATTCCCACCATCATAATGGATCCACCTCACACCCTGCCTTTATAATTTTTAAAATTTCCCCATTTTTTTCAGCTTTTCAGATATTTTTCTTACGTCTTGTGAGTTTTCTTCTTTTGTGATTAAGATACCGTTTTCTCCTTCAACTACTATAATATTTGATAATCCAATTATTCCTACAAATTTATCGGATTTAACGAACACATTTTTCCCATTTATGACTTCAACGTTTTCGTCGTTGTCTGAGTATCCTTGCAGTTCCCTTACAGATACCCAGTGCCCTACATCAGACCATGTAAAATCGGCTTTTACTACATAGACTTTATCAGATCGCTCTAATAGGGCGTAATCGATGCTTATTTTTTCGATAGTGGGCATGATTTTTCTTAAGCTCTCTGTGTCCCATGGAGAGATGTTTATGAGTTTGTTATAGATGTCAGAAGAATGTTTTTTCATTTGTTTTAAGAATGTGCTTTTTTTCCATACAAAGATCCCGCTGTTCCAATAGAAGTTGCCTTTTGATAGAAAGGTTTTAGCTGTTTCAGGGTCAGGTTTTTCTTTGAATGAATTGACTTTGTATGTTGAGTTGCTTATTGGTTTTCCTGCTTCTATATAGCCGTAACCAGTTTCTGGCCTGGTTGGTGTTATTCCGAAGGTGAATAGTCCGTTGAATTCTTGGGCGCCTTGTATTGCCTTTGATAGAGTGTCCCAGAATTTTGATTTGTCAGGTATGTAATGGTCGGCAGGGAGTATTGTTACTATTTCGTCATCTTGAGCTACTAGAGTTCCTATCATGCAGGCTGGTGCGGTGTTTCTTGGAATTGGTTCTAAGATGATGTTGTCTTTTGGTATTTCTGGAATTTCTTTCATCGTTAGTTGTTGATATTTTTCTGATGTAATGATAAAGATGTCTTCGGGTTCCATTTTGTAGCTCATTCTTTCATAGGCTTCTCTTATGAGGGTTTTGTCTGAGAAAAGTTTTAGGAATTGTTTTGGTGTTTTTGAGTTTGATAGAGGCCAGAATCTTTCTCCTGAACCTCCTGCAAGGATTATTGCCTTCATAATTACCTCCTTTTGTGATAGCGCCCTTTCACCCCGCAGCCCACCCAGGTGGAAGAGGGACCTGCGGTCCCTTAGACCCGGGGGGTGGAGGGCTTCGCCCTGTAACCCTTTTAAAAGTAGAGCGTTTTTTGTAAGCTGCGCTTAGTCGTTATTTGCGCCCCTTCGCCCCGCAGCCCACCCATGTGGAAGAGGGACCTGCGGTCCCTTAGACCCGGGGGGTGGAGGGCTTCGCCCTGTAACCCTTTTAAAAGTAGAGCGTTTTTTGTAAGCTGCGCTTAGTCTTTATTTGCGCCCCTTCGCCCCGCAGCCCACCCATTTAAGGAAAAAGGAAAGGATTGCACCGTTCTACCCGTGAGTAAAAGGTTCTTTTTTAGCGCCCTATCCCGGCTCCCCGCCCGTTTTAGCAAGGAGGAAAGGAATATGAACCATTCCGTTCATAAGGAAGGGGCCTTTATTTTATTAGGAATTTGAAATATAGACCACCTAGAGGTGGTAGTGTGAGTATTATGGATTGTTCTCTTCCATGCATAGGTATGTCTTGGGAGTATACTTCTTTTGGATTGTCGACTCCACTTCCGTAGTATTGTGTCCAGTCTGTGTTGAGTATTTCTTGGTATACGCCTTTTTTTGGTACGCCTATTCTATAGTTATCCCTTGGCACTGGTGTGAAATTGAAGACGCAGACGATAATTTCATCTTCATTTTCTGATTTTCTTATAAAAGATATTACACTGTTGTCCGCATCGTTGAAGTCTATCCATTCGAAGCCTTCATAACGGTGATCAATTTCAAATAATGCGGGATGATTTTTGTACAGTATATTTAAGTCTTTTAAAAATAGTTGTGTTTTTTTGTGAGGTTCGTATTGTAATAGGTGCCAGTCTAAACTGTTAGAGCAGTCCCATTCTTTTCTTTGGGCTATTTCACTTCCCATAAAGAGTAAATTTTTGCCAGGATGGGCATACATGTAGGAGTAAAAGAGCCTTAAGTTGGCGAATTTTTGCCAATCATCACCTGGCATTTTTTCCAAAAGGGACCTTTTGCCATGTACGACTTCGTCATGAGAAATGGATAAGATAAAGTTTTCGGAAAAAGCGTATACTAGGGAAAATGTGAGGTCGTTTTGATGGTATTTTCTAAATATTGGGTCTTTACTAAAGTATCTTAATGTGTCGTTCATCCACCCCATGTTCCATTTGAATGCGAACCCTAAGCCTCCTTCATGAACCGGCGTAGTTACTCCTGGAAATGCAGTAGATTCTTCTGCAATGGTTACAATCCCAGGGAAGTACTGATAGGTGACGGTGTTGAGTTGCTTGATGAAATCGATGGCTTCAAGATTTTCTCTTCCGCCGTATTTGTTGGGAATCCATTCCCCATCTTGTCTGCTGTAGTCTAAGTATAGCATTGAAGCTACAGCGTCTACCCTTAAGCCGTCGATGTGGTATTTGTCTAACCAAAATAGTGCATTTGCCAATAGGAAGTTTTTAACTTCAGTTCTTCCGTAATTGAATATGTATGTTCCCCAGTCTTTGTGTTCTCCCAATCTGCTGTCAAGGTGCTCGTAAAGGGCTGTGCCGTCAAATCTTCCCAAAGCATGTGCGTCTTTTGGAAAGTGACCAGGTACCCAGTCAACGATGACACCTATACCTTCTTGATGCATTTTATCGACAAAGTACATGAATTCTTCGGGTTTCCCAAACCTGCTTGTTGGAGCATAGTAACCTGTTACTTGGTATCCCCAAGAGATGTCTAAGGGGTGTTCGCTTACAGGTAATAGTTCTATGTGAGTGAAATGGTTTTCTTTAAGGTATGCTGAAAGTTTTTCCGCTAGTTCTTTATAATTTAGAAATTGATTTTCATCTTTTCTTGCCCATGAGCCTAAATGGACTTCATAGATTGACATTGGCTCTTTTATCCAATTTTTATTTTTTCTTTCTTCCATCCATTTGGAGTCGTTCCATGTGTATTTGTTTTGTATATCGTATACAATGGCAGCTGTTTTAGGCCTTACTTCAAAGTAAGTTCCGTAAGGGTCTGTTTTGAGTAAGAGGTCTCCATTTTTGGTTTTGATTTCAAATTTGTATAAGTCTCCTTCAACAACACCAGGAACGAAGATTTCCCATATTCCTGATTGACCTAAGACCCTCATTTGATGAATTCTTCCATCCCAGTTGTTGAAGTTACCAACGACGCTGACTCTTTTAGCGTTTGGCGCCCACGTTGAGAATAAAACCCCTTCGATTCCATTTATTTTCATTGGGTGTGCACCTAGTTTTTCGTATATTTTGTAATGGTTTCCTTCGTTGAAGAGATATCTGTCGTATTCAGATATGACTGGTAAAAAAGAGTATGGATCTTTGTAAGTCCAGGTGTTGCCGTTGTAGTCTGTGCATTTTATTTCGTATTCAAATATTTGTGAACCTGGGATCTTTTTTTCAAAGAGTCCAGTTTCGTGAATTTTATCGAGTTTTACTGTGGCATTTTTAGAAATCAAATATGCTTCTTTTGCAAAGGGTTGAAGAACCCTTATGACTAAGTTTTCTTTGTCGAGTTCTCTTAAGCCTAGATAGATAAAGGGGTCGTGACATTCTGCGTTAACAAGCATATTTATTTCTTGTTCCGTTAGTATTGGCATGTGTTGCCACCTCCTTTTGTGTTAGCGCCCTTCCCCCGCAGCCCGCCCATAAGGAAAAGGTTCTTTGATAGCTCCTTTCTCCAGCAGTCCACCCATAGGGAAGGTTTTTATTAATTTATCGTAAAGTAGGTGCCGTTTTCTTGGGAGAGTTTCCCATCTATTTCTAGTTGCATTATAGTGGATAATATTGTAGAGACGTCTTCTTTTAAGGTTTCACATATTGAGTCTAAGTTATTTTTCCCTTCGTTTATTAGTTTTAGTATTTTTTCTTTTAACTCCATTTCTTCAGGATTTTCATTGTAGTTTTCTACTTCTAGGTTGGTTATTCCAAATAACTCTTTGAGATGTTGTATAGATATAATGGGGGTGGCGCCAGAGTAGATTAGATAATTAGTACCGTATGAATTTAACCTTGTTATATCCCCTGGTACGGCTAATACTTCTCTTCCATAATCGAGTGCGTATCTTGCGGTTATCAATGATCCACTTTTTTTAGCAGCTTCAACGACTATGGTTTTTTCTGATAGAGCTGCAATTATGCGGTTCCTGTACGGGAATGTGTACTTTGTTGCCCTGGTACCTGGAAAATATTCTGATATTATTAGCCCTTCTTCTTTTATTTTGTTGTAGAGTGATTCGTTAGATTTTGGATATATTATGTCTATCCCGTTCCCGAGAACGGCGATCGTTTTTTTAGCGTTTCTTTGGGCTATCGAGTCGATTCCATATGCCATTCCGCTTACTACTGTGTAGCTGCTCAGGGCTTTGGCGATTTCAATGCATATAGATTTTCCGTAGTCTGTGACTTTTCTTGTACCAACAATGGAGACGGTTTTGCTTTTTAAAAGCGATGGATCACCGAAATAGTAAAGAATTACTGGAGGGTCGTTGATGTTTTTTAATAGATCTGGATATTCTTCATCCCAGTAAGTGATTATGCCTAAATCTTTTATCTTATCCAAGCTTTGGACTATTTTTCTTTTGTTTTCTTCGAATTCTTCTTTGAATAGTGTGGGTGATGTGTCTGTTTCTGTGTATTCTAAGAGCTCTTTGTTGGATTTTTTATATACTTCTTTGAGGGTTATGATGTCTAGTATGTTCAATGATTGTGAAAGCCTCCTTCCTCCCTGGTTCCCTCTAGAATCAATTTCTTATTTTTGTGGAATGATTTTTATTGGTTTTTTGTAAGCTGCGCTTAGTCTTTATTTGCGCCCCTTCGCCCCGCAGCCCACCCTTTTTAGGAAGGGACCTGCGGTCCCTTTAACCCAAACATTGAAGGGTAAACCCCTTAAGGTCTCCGAACGCACCCATAAGGAAAAGAGTTCTTTATTTAGCGCCCTTCCCCCGCTCCCCACCCATTTAAGGAAGGGAGGGCTTTCCTTTAACTGCGCTCCGCGCCCCATTCTGAGAGGAAGATTGGAGGGTGAATGAGCAGATTTCTACCTCCGTTTTTTCTGAATGTCAAAGAGATTAGTTGGGCATCTTTTTCTTTGTTCCCGTAGGCGATATATATGTGTTGAGGTTCTAAATTATTTTTTTTTAAGATTATTAATACGTCTGAAAGAACGTAAGGATGAATTATAAAACAGCCTAGTCCTTTGTTTTTTAAAAGATATTTTGAGGCTTGGATGAAATCTTCTAATACTTTTAGGTCTTCCGCTGATCTGGCGATTTTTCTATCGCTGATTTGACTTTTTAATCCATCAAAGTAGTGTGGAGGATTTGAAATTACATAGTCTATAGTTTCTGTTTCAAAATAGTTTTTGACGTTTTTTACTTCTGTATTGAGGAATTCTACGTTGTTTATTTCGTTTATTTCTTTGTTTTGTAAGGAGTATTCATATAGATCTTTTTGTATTTCTATCCCAATGATTTTGCTGTTTGTTAGCATTTTCCCAATTACGAGACTGACGTGCCCTATGCCACTTCCGAGTTCGACGATGGTGGAGTTGTCTTTTGCTGGATGAGTGGCTAATAATAGTACGCTTGCATGTGTTGGGAGATGATGTTTGTTGGGTGTTTTTAGTTTTAGTGATCTGTAAATTTGGTCTATTTGATGAATTTTGTTGGTTGTGTCCATGTGTTAGCGCCCTGTTATTTTCTTTGTAGAAATATTGAATATTCTTCTATATTTAGTCTTTCTATTTTTGAATCAATGCTGTTCATGAATGAGAATGTTTCAATGTTCATTAATTTTATAGTAGAAGTTTCCATTATCGTTCTGCTGTTTATAGATGAGTTGAAAAGGTCTATTGTCGAGCTTTTGAATAATGATTCTGCCACGTTATTTAACGATATTTCTTTTAAATAGGTATTATCGATGTAAACACCCGATGAGTTTGTTATTTTAACGTAGTCGGATATGGATGAGTCGTAAATGCAAATTCTTCTTATACTTTGTGTATCGATTGAGCTGTAATTATCAAGGGTTGAGTTTTTAAAAAATAATAATTTTCCTTTGCCGGTAAATTTTATGTTTTCAAAGTCTGTGTCGTAGGCGATTATGGTTCCACCGTTGAGCGCTATTTCTCCTTCTCCAAATATATGAGTTTTATCAAATCCTGGCATTAAAAACATTAACCCTTCAACAACCACAGTAGCACCGTTATATAATCTGACTTCGTTTCCAGATTCTACCAAGAATGTTCTCCCTTCTGGTATTAGTATATCAGAAGCTATAACAAAGGGCGTGTTAATTTGTGGTAAGAAGAGGTTTTTTTCTACTTTGTTTATCGTACCTGAGGCATATGGAACAAGAGCCTCTGAGAGAGTGATTACCGGATCTGAAGGTAACCCGTATGTTCCATTGTTGGTAACTTTTCTTACAAAAATAATATCATAATTTGGGTTTTCAATGAACGTGTTTTTTAATTCAAAAGCTTTTTGCCATCCCAATATTTCATCATATCTTTCAACAACGTAATTTTGATAGTTGGGATCATATCGCCAGGATATGTAATCCATGTCTTCAGAGATTAGTCTTGCCGTAATTTCAGGTGGGGTAGGGATTTGATCGTCAACATTAAAATTCACAAATTTTTCGGTTTTATTTTTGTTTGAGTCAAAAACAATCATGGTTGCATTGGTTGTTGGGTGTAGTAACAAGTCTGATGGGTATTTAACCTCGTTTCCGTCGTCTATGAGAACCAAAAAATTATCATCCCAGTCGTCAGAAATCTCCATATCAAGTTCTGAAAAAAGGTCAACCTTTATAATATCTGAATTTATAACTGGGGGTTTGTCAATATCCGTATCTATTTCGATCTTGTGATCGTAAGTGTTTTCGACATCATCTTTGAACCGTAGAACGTAATTTGTAATTCCGGAATCTTTGGTAATTTTTATTGAGAAACTGTCTTGTGACGAAGTTGAAGAGGCTAATTCTGTTTCGTTGTAGTATAAGGAGACTGTAGAAAAGTCTTCTTCATCTACTTTGTATTCTAAATTTAAATTACCTGCCGATAGTTCTTGGTTGAGATATGATGGTTTTGGTGGAGTGGAATCAAAAGTTATGTTTGTGGCATATTCGGTGATAATTCTGTTTTTGTCATCTAAAAATTTGATGTTGATTTTGTGAGGGCCGTCGCTGATGTCGTATAGCGCCCCTTCGCCCCGCTCCCCACCCGTGAGG